>UQOC01000013.1 GCA_900542565.1 uncultured Eubacteriales bacterium
GGCGGCCGATCGCAGTGTGTGGCGCAGCTGCTGAGCGTGGTGCGGCATACAGTTGTGGTGCGATGGAGCGTAAAAGTGCGGCTGCCCGGCGGCCGGCTAGGCTGACCGCAGTGCAGTGGGGCAACTGTTCGGTACGCCGGAACACTGCTTGTTGGCTTTTTTTCGGACAGAACTTTGAAAAGCCAACATTGTGTGTCGAAAACTGTCGAAAGTGGCTTATAAAATTGATGATGTTGGCTTTTTGCTCCGAAGGATGTATTTTAGGTAACAGTTTTTTGGAAAACCGTGACCTGATTTTTGTTGAACGGAGCAAAAAGCCAACATCGACAGATTTCGACAGGCGTAATCCGGGTATGATCCGGAAAATCTTGGCTTTTTTCCGAGTGCCGAGGAAAAAAGCCAACCGATCCGCTGCGGGCAGACATGGGCACCGGACGACACCGCGGACAGGTGGGCCGACGCTGCATAATGTTGTATTTTTTTCGGGATTTTAAAAAAATACAACATTATGCCGATTTGGCATAGGATTTAGAACCAAAAAAGGCCCCCATGTTGTAATTTTTTTAAAAAATCTAAAATTATACAACATTTTCAAAAAAATGTTGTATAAAAACGGATTTTTTCTATAATTTACAACATCGCCTTCGAAGAATGCCGTGGAACGCCTGCCTTGAGAGCAAAATGTTGTAAAATATGAAAGACTTTCAAAAATATACAACATCTGACCTGCCGCTGGCAAAAGGGCCGGCGATCCGCAGGCACTCGGCTAATCCGCCGCAGACAGACGGGACGGAGGCCCGCAGGCACTTGGACAACCCACGAGCACTTAGGCCAGCCCGCAGACATCAGACACCCGCATACACACCGGCGAGACCACTCAAGGAGGAGACAAACATGGAACTGACTCACTTTGACGAAAACGGAAAAGCCATAATGGTAGATATTTCCGCAAAGAAAGATACAGGCAGGACGGCAGAAGCCGAAGGCACGATTTTTTTTAACAGCGATGTTGCAGACGCCATCAGCAAAGGTACATCGGCAAAAGGCGATGTGATCGGTGTTGCAACGGTTGCAGGCATCATGTCGGCAAAGCGGACATGGGAACTGATACCAATGTGCCACAACATACCCCTCGGAAGCTGTCAGGTGATTTTCGACGAAAAGCCACACCGCATTCCGGTGCAGATTGCAGCGACGCAAGACGCCGGCAGCGCAAACGCCGCCTTTGACTCAGACCAGACACACACCAGAGACGAGCGATATTTCCTGACATGCCGTTGTATCGTCAAAACTACGGGCAAGACCGGGGCAGAGATGGAAGCCCTGACGGGGGTAAGTGTTGCCCTCCTGACGGTCTACGATATGTGCAAGGCCCTTGACAAGACCATGGAGATCGCCGGCGTGCGCCTGCTCAAAAAGACCGGCGGAAAGAGCGGCACGATCATCAATATTTAGGAGGGAAAAATGTACAGAGCAGCAGTGATCACATTGAGCGACAAAGGAGCTGCAGGCCTCAGGGCGGATATGAGCGGCCCTGCCGCAGCCCGGATGCTGGAAGAAACGGAAGAATATATGATAGAAGAAACCCTGCTCATACCAGACGAGCCGGAGCGGCTCAAAAGAGAACTCGTCCGCCTCAGCGACGAGTCCGGCGTAGACCTGATACTGACATCGGGAGGCACCGGGTTTTCACCGAGGGACTGGACTCCGGAAGCTACCATGGATGTGGCCGACCGCAATGCCCCCGGCATTTCAGAATACATGCGGGCCAGATCCTGTGAGATCACTCCGAAGGGAATGCTGTCCAGAGGCGTGTCAGTGATCAGAGGAAAGACCTTGATAATAAACTTACCTGGCAGTCCAAAGGCCGTCCGTGAAAACCTTGGATTCATACTGCCTGCCCTCAGCCACGGCCTTGAGATCCTCACGGGACGGGGCGGCGAATGCGGCAGGGAAGGATGAAACATCCAAAACGGATAGTGACGGGCAAACGAAAAACTCTATGTCAGGCAGTGAACGGCTGCCCTTCGCATAGGGTTTTTCTTTTAGATATTCCTGATAAAAACAATAGGTTAAATAATAATAGTTGCCGGAGGTTTGCGGCCGTGATATTTTATAGTAAAGGACAAAAGTTTAAAAATGTAAGGAGGCACAATGGCAGGCAAGTTTGGGAAGCGAACAGCGTTTTACAGAAGATTTATAATTTCTTTCGGAATCTTTTCTATTATCTATCAGATGGTGCTCGTGTGGGCAATATACCTGTTTCACGGAGTCAGCGGCAATACGGTACGCCACTATCTTATCGCTGATCTCGATCAGCTCGAAGCAGCGGGCACGAGCCATGCCCTTGCGGTTTTCTTTCAGATAATGATAATCGCAGGCCTGATATGGTCAATGGCCGGTGAAAATGTGATACGACAGGCCATCGTCCCAAAACGAGTGAAACGCCGGACTTTCATCATCGTCCAGATGATCTTGCTGGCTCTGCTTGCCGTCGCTCTGAGTATAGTATTCGATCGGATGCTATACCATGCCCTGAGAGCATTTATAGTCCCGGAAGTGCTGATCCTGGAGGTGTGGCTGGACGCTTTTCTCAGAAGTAAGATGTAGCCTTGACCATTCGCCTCCTGACCGTTCACAACAAAAAACGACCGTTCGCAACATTGCGGTTGAAAGCACAGCCTTTCCGCCATATAATGAAAGCACAAAAGGGATAAGAGGTTCAACATGAAAATACTTTTTTGCGACGATCAGCCCGTGTATCTGGAGCATATGAGGCAGCTCTTGCCGCTGAGAAAAAAATCCTGAGGATAGAGCTATCAAATTTTCAAAGCAAGCAGTTCATCCGAGTAGCAAATACCGCAAAAGACCATGTGGATATAAAGGACGGAGAACTTTCCATAAAGAGGAGCAGCAAGGCCGACAGGGACTCCCACGGCTTCGGCATACAGAATATAAAAGAGGCCGTCCACCGAGAAGGCGGCAGCGTCAGGTGGTACAAGGACACAGAGTCAGATGTTCCGCTGATCGTCGCAGAAGTGGAGTTGAAAGTAGGATAAAAAGAAAGGAGAAATCATGCAAACCATCAGACATTTTTTCAGTTCGCCCCTCAGGAGCGCCGCAGTCACATTCATCGTCACGGCAGTTGTCTGCGCCTGCGTTTTCTGGGCGATATATGACCATAGCAACAGGATCATCCCCTTTGCAGACGCAGTGATGATCGCCTCAGAAGACGCCGGATTTGACGAGTTTTCGGTAACTGAGTGTACCGGGGATCTTGACTGTTCTGCCGATGGTTCCCGCTACTATGTGGTGCAGTTCAAAGGCCCCGACCAGAACGCCTACACTTATTATGTGGACGCAAAGGACGGCGGCGTGATCACATCCCCGGAACCATTATAATACGGCTATAATGCGACCGTCCGTCCCGGATAATCCAGCTTTTCAAATCCGCAGAGTTTGGCCAGGCGTGCGGCGTCCGCAAAAGCAAAGTCTATCGTATCGGCAGTATGGGTGTCAGAGGAAATGATTATCTTTCCTCCGCCAATTTTTATCTTGCGCAGGATGGATTCCGACGGATAGGGCGAAGTCCTGTAGCCTTTGGACATGGCGCCCGTATTGATCTCAAATACGGCGCCTGTGGCCAGAAGTTTTGCCAGAGCATTGTCAACCGCAGCCTCATATCGAGGGTGACTTTCCTCGAACATCTTTTCCTGTTCGTTAAATTTGGTCACCAGGTCGAAGTGGCCGATGATGTCTGCGCCGGTCTTTGCGATGACCGTAGCCTCGGTGGCAAAATAGTCCTCCGCCATGGCCAGAAAATCGCCGCCGTAACATTCCTCACAGTCCCGTATCATCTGATCCTTGCTGTAGTCCACATAAATATACCTGTCAAATTCCCTGTTATAGAAAGCGTGGACAGAGCCGATGGCGTAGTCCCAGCGGCTTTCCGCAGGGCCGGAAAAAATATCCTGTTCGATACCGCACAGTATCGTGATCTTTTGCTGATATGACGAAGCCAGCCGGCGGACCTCCTGTTCGTAAGCGTCGGTCATCGCCCGGCTCATGCAGTAGCTTTCGTCGAAAGCCGTGTAGCTGTGGCCGGAAAATCCGAAGACATCGAAGCCCCGGTCCATGGCCGCCAGGACCATCTCCTCTGGGGTGTTCTTTCCGTCGCAGTAGGTGGTGTGAGAATGAAGATTTATCTTTGCCATAAGCACCTCCATGTATACCATGATTCTAATTGTCCTTTTTGCCCGTGTCAATATGTGATACAATAGTTGCGGAAAGGAAATATAAAAAAATGGACAAAAAAGCCACAGTGAAAGCAGTCTGTATCAGCAGGGCCAGGGGCACGCCCAAGGAGCCGGTGCCGCACATCGACCTGATCGAGGACTACGGTATCGAGGGCGACGCCCACGCCGGCAAATGGCACAGGCAGGTGAGCCTGCTTTCGTATGAGACCATAGAAAACTTCAAGGCAGAGATGGCCGGCGCCTCACCGCTCGTAACCGATGGCAGCTTCGGCGAGAACATCATAATAGATGGTATCGACTTCAAAAATCTGTCTGTCGGAACAAAATTGCAGATAGGCCAGACTGAGCTCCTGATCACCCAGATAGGCAAGGAGTGTCACAGCCAGTGCATTATCGGACAGACCGTGGGACGGTGCATCATGCCGGAAGAAGGCGTCTTTGCCCAGGTGCTGACGGGAGGCAAGGTGGAACCGGGAGAGGAGGTGACCGTCCTCTGACCGCAGGACAGCCTCTGGGCAGGTCTGCAGGACGACCAGATTTATCGCAAGTCAGCCATGTAAGTCCTCCGGACGGCCAGAGCCATCGTACGGCCGCCCGCCCCGCATAAACAACAAAAACAGTAATCATACCAGGCCCCCTCTCATATGATTAACACAGAGAGGGGGTTTTGATGTGGGATTGATCGGAGAATTTACCTCGGATTTCGATTTCAGAGAACCGAGGGTCATGGTGACAGATAAGAATGCTATCATCGAAAATGTTAAAAATATAGTCATGCTCAGCGAAACTTCCGTAACTGTTTTTACAGGCAGAAAGTATGTCACCGTCAGCGGGCGGGGATTCGTTATAAAAGGAATCTTTGAGGGGAGGCTGCTGATTGAAGGCCAAATACAGAGCATTGAGTTTCTCGGCACATCGGATCAGGATAAGGATAGAGGGGGTCAGGATAGAGAAGCTGCTGGATCAGGCCCATCGAAAAGGCCTTGACCTGCGGTCTGTGCGGCTTCTTTCTCATATAGAAGCAGAGTGCCATACGACGCCGAGAGACCTCAGGACCCTCAAAAAACTGGCCGGCGCACGATACAGGATAACAGAATACGAACAAAAGGGACCAGGATACAGCATAAAAAAGTTTTTACGGTCGCCCATCAGGGTCATTGGGGCTATGCTCATACTCTTTATCGTGATAACCCAGTCATTTTTTGTGCGTACTGTGGAGATAGGCGGCTATAAGGCAATTCCTGAGACCCAGCTCCGGCAGTGCCTCCATGAAGCCGGGATCCATGAAGGCGCATTTATCCCAAAGATAGACTGGGACGGGGCCCAAAACCTTATTTATGATACTTTTCCCCAGATAACATGGCTGCAGCTGGTGTATGACGGCCGAAAAGTATTTTTGAACATTTCCGAAGCGGATGAGGACCCGGTGAGCAGCAGCGAAACCGGACAAAGCTCCGGGTCTGGCCAATATGAAGGGAGTGGTCAGACCTCCGGAATATCAGGAGATCCGGGGACATCTGAAAGGCCCTATTGCAATATAATAGCCGACAGGGACGGATATATCGAAGATATAAAGGTCTACAGAGGCCTTGCCCTGGTGGAAGAGGGCGATCATGTGAGCGAGGGCCAGGTACTGATCTCAGGCTGCGTGCCAATCGAACCGACCGTGTATGATGAGGATCATCCGAAACAGTATTATGTCAGGGCTCTGGGAGAGATAACAGTATTGACGCCTTTTCGCCTTACTTTTAATCAGGAAAGATATGTTGACTCCGGCAAAGACGATGGCGGAGACGGGCAGGCCGGGGGCGATACAATCATCGCCAGCAAGACAGAAAAAACAAAAAAACAGGTCCAGGCTAAAGCAAACCAGCAGATCAGACAGTGGGCCAAAGAAAATTTACCTGAAAACGCCCAAATCCTAAATAAAGATTTGAATTTTTCCTACAAAGAAAATATAATAGAAGTAGGCGTAACCATCGAGGTGCGCCTGCAAATCGGAATAGAACAGGAGCTGTTAATTGGACAGAAAGATTCAGATCAATGACGATATAGACAGGACCGAGCTTTTCGGCAATCTCGATTCCAATCTGGCACTTATAAAAGAAGCAACCGGTGTGGATGTCTTTCAGCGGGATGACGGGCTCGTTTTAAAGTACGACGGCGACATGACAGAAGAAGAACAGGGAGCTGCCCTTGATATGGCCGCCGGGATCATAGAAGAACTGATGAACATACTGGCATCAGGAGAGGAACTGAGCCAGCAGAAAGCATCATATGTCATAGGGTTGAAAAAAGAGGGGCTTTCTTATAGGGAGAGCAATATCTCAAAAGATATAATATGTTTTACTCATAAAGGAAAACCTCTCAAACCCAAGACACTCGGACAGAAAGAATATGTTCAGGCCATACGCAAGAACGATATAGTGTTCGGCATCGGACCTGCAGGGACGGGCAAGACTTATATAGCAGTAGCAATGGCGGTAAATGCCTTCAAAAATAAGGAAGTCCAGAAGATCATACTCACAAGGCCCGCCGTTGAAGCAGGAGAGCGGCTGGGATTTCTTCCAGGCGATCTGCAGGACAAAGTCGACCCGTATCTGAGACCGTTATACGACGCCCTTTACGATGTGCTGGGCAGGGATGCGGCGCTTAAACTCAAGGAAAAAGAATCTATCGAAGTTGTGCCGCTGGCATACATGAGGGGCCGCACTCTGGACAACTCTTTCATAATCCTGGATGAGGCCCAAAACACTACAAGGGAGCAGATGAAGATGTTCCTTACCAGGATGGGCTTCGGATCAAAGGTAGTTGTCACAGGAGATGTGACCCAGATAGATTTGCCAAGAGGAAAGAAATCCGGACTGGTGGAGGCAGCAAAGATATTGAAAAATGTAAGCGGCATAGAATTCTGCCGTCTGAAAGATACGGATGTGGTAAGGCATGAACTGGTAAAACGGATAATAAACGCCTATGACAGGTATTACAAGAAATATCCGGAAGAATTGCAGGAGTAGATCATATGGAAATATATCTTGAAGAAGGACAGGATCTGGGCAGAGAGCAGATGGACAAGCTGCGCCAGGCTGCGGAGATACTTTTGCGGCAGGAAGGAATAGACAGCAGCAGAGCCGAGCTGAGCCTGACGATCGTTGAACCTGAAGAGATCAGAGAACTTAACAGAGAATACAGAGGGGTAGATAAAGTCACCGATGTCCTCTCTTTTCCCCAGTTTGAGGATATGGGCCAGATCCCCGAAGAAGGAGAGATATGCCTTGGGGATGTGGTGATCTGCGATGAAAAAGTACGGCAGCAGGCCGAGGAATACGGCCATTCTTATGACAGGGAGCTGGTGTATCTGTTTGTTCACAGCCTTCTCCATCTGGCAGGATATGATCATATGGAAGAGGATGAAAAAACTATAATGAGGACCAAGGAAGAAGAGATTATGCAGCAGGTTGATCTGAGGAGGTAGACTTATGAAGTACAGAGAACTCTATGAAAAAGCCCTTGAAGTAATGCCAAAAGCCTATGCGCCATTTTCCCAGTTTAAAGTAGGGGCGGCGCTCCTGTCTGTGGACGGAGAGGTGTTCACCGGAGTAAATGTCGAAAACTCATCTTTCGGGGGGACCATATGTGCTGAGAGAACAGCTTTTGTAAAGGCTATTTCTGAGGGAGTGATGGAATTTGAAGCCATCGCTGTTGTCTCCAGCGAGGGGCAGGCCTGGCCGTGCGGAATATGCAGACAGTTCATGAAAGAATTCTGTGAAGACGATTTTAAGATCATAACCGGCGATGATGTGGATTCCCTCAAACTGTACACATTGGATGAACTCCTGCCGGAGGGCTTCCGCTTATGAGGACAGGATTCATAGGTATAGTAGGAAGGCCCAATGTGGGCAAATCCACATTGATGAACTCAATGCTGGGTGAAAAGATCGCCATAACTGCCGATAAGCCTCAGACGACCAGGAATACCATAAGAGGGATATTTACCCGTATGGATGAGCCCGGCCGTGAGGGAGTGCAGATGATATTCATTGATACTCCGGGTATCCATAAGCCTCACAATAAGCTGGGGGAATATATGACAGAAACGGCAGTAAAGACTTTTGACGAAGTGGACGCCATATTTTTCCTGGTGGACGGCGCCATAGATGAGGGGCCCGGAGAGCGGTATATAATTGAAAAGCTCAAGGAAGTCCGGACTCCCAAGATACTTGTCATCAACAAGATAGATAAGATGAAGCCGGAGGATTTCAAGGAAATATATGAAGGCTACGAAGCAACGGGCGTATTTGAAGAAATATTCGGTACTGCGGCCATAGAGGGACTCAATGTAGACAAGCTGAGGGACGCCGCCGAAAAATATCTCGAAAAAGGACCCATGTATTTTCCACCGGATATGGTGACCGATCATCCTGAGCGGTTCATAGTCAGTGAGATCATCCGGGAAAAACTCCTTCATTACCTTAGGGATGAAGTGCCTCACGGAACAGCAGTGGAGATCGAAAGCTTCAAAGAGGAAGAGAATATTGCCCGTATAGGAGCTGTCATTTACTGCGAGCGAAGATCACACAAGGGGATCATTATCGGTAAAGACGGAAAAAAACTGAAAGGCATAGGCAAGAGCGCCAGGATCGAGATAGAAGGGCTTTTGGGATGCAAGGTATATCTGGAACTTTGGGTGAAGGTCAAAGAAAACTGGAGAGACTCGGACTACGCGCTTTCCAATTTCGGATATAAGGATAATTGAATATGATAACCGATACAGAAGGTATAGTATTAAGGCAGGTCAAAGCTCCGGGCGGCCGGCGCATGATAACGCTTTTTTCCCAGAAATTCGGCAAGATAAGCGTAGGCACCAGCCTCAATGAAGGCGGCAGGACCAAAGCAGCTCTGGCTGTAAGGGCTTTCAGCTACGGGAGATATGAGCTTTTTAAGAACAGAGAAAGCTACAATCTCAACAACGGACAGGTGATAAAGAGCTTTTACGCCATAGGCGAGGATCTGGACAAATATATGGCTGCGGCCTATGTGCTGGAACTGACTGACAAAATATTACCGGAAGAACTGCCTCAGCCCCGTATATTTTCGCTGCTCATAGATTTTTTGAGCGCCCTTGAAAAGCGGGAAAAGAAGCACAAGACACTTGTGATGGCATACATGATAAAAGTGCTGGATATAATGGGCCATATGCCCGTTCTGGATGAGTGCGCCTGCTGCGGCAAACCCATCGGGGGCCAAGGAACGGGAGAATCTGGCAGGCCGGCTGCTTCCACGCCTGACAGGCCGGATGGCCATGCAATTTATTTCAGCATTGAAGAAGGCGGCATAGTCTGCGGCCAGTGTGCCGGACAGCTTAGACTTGCGACAGAACGGCCATTGATTTATAAAACAGATATTGGTATAATAGAAATATTAAAATATTTTCAGCGTACGCCCATGGGATCATTTTCCAGGATCGCTCTGAACGACGATGTGGAGGAGGTGTTGCAGCGGATAATGAAAGAATATATTTCATACCATATGGATATAAAGGAATTAAAGAGTGAAAGCTTTTTCTGATAAGTTAGATTTAAGGAGGTATAAAAATGGAGATTACTTTAGAAAAGATCGAACTGGTGAAAGACAGGACAGGAGTATCATATAAGGAAGCCAAAGAGGCTCTTGAAGCTGCAGACGGCAGCGTGGTAGATGCCATCATCGCCATTGAGGAGACGGTCAACATCAGCACCGGAAGCAAGGCAGGCGAATTTGCCAACGAAACTGTGGAAAAGGTCAAAGAGCTGGTCAAAAAAGGCAATATCACCAAGATCTCAGTAAAGAAAGATGACGAGACCATCGTCAACATACCGGTCAATATCGGGCTCATCGGCACCATTGTAGCTCCTTGGGGCATTTTGGCCGCCGCCATCGCAGCATTCGGGTTCAAATGCAAGATAGAGCTGACAAAGGACGATGGCACTGTTGTAGATGTCAGCCGCAAGGCAGAAAACCTCGCAAATGATGTCAAGGAAAAAGGTTCCGTTGTGGTAGACGAAGTGGTTGCAAAAGGAACTGCCGTTTATGACGGTGTTATGGAAAAAGCGCCGGAAATGGTCAACGACATCAGGGAAAAAGGAACTGATGCTTATAATTCAGTAGTAAATAAAGCTACAGAAGTATGGTCAGGTATAAAAGAAAAGAAAAATGCTGCCGAAGAAGAGGTGGAGGAAGCATTTGATGCAGCTGAGGAAAAGATAGATGACTTTTTCGACGGCGATGACGAAGAAAAATAATTATCAAAGAAAGAATAGGTAGGTTTTATCAGGAATGAACAAAGAAATCACAATGGAAAAAATAGTAGCTCTTGCCAAGAACAGAGGCTTCATCTTTGCCGGTTCTGAAATATACGGAGGCCTTGCCAACACATGGGATTACGGCCCTCTCGGTGTCGAGTTCAAGAATAATGTAAAAAAAGCATGGTGGAAAAAATTCGTACAGGAATCCAAATACAATGTTGGACTGGATGCGGCAATTTTGATGAACCCAAGGACATGGGTGGCTTCGGGCCATGTGGGAGGATTCTCAGATCCTCTGATCGACTGTAAGGGATGCAAAGCCAGGTTCAGAGCTGATAAGCTTATCGAAGACTATATGCATGAAAACGGGATAGAAGATGTGATCGTTGACGGATGGTCCAACGAAAAGCTGGAGCAGTATATAGCCGACCACAAGATACCTTGTCCGGAATGCGGCAAGAGCGATTTCACCGGCATCCGCCAGTTCAACCTGATGTTCAAGACTTTTCAGGGTGTTACGGAGGACTCCAAGTCAGAGATCTATCTCCGCCCGGAGACTGCCCAGGGAATCTTTGTGAATTTCAGGAATGTCCAGAGGACGGCCCGCAAGAAGATACCTTTTGGCATAGCACAGATAGGAAAGTCCTTCAGGAACGAGATCACTCCAGGCAACTTTACCTTCAGGACCAGAGAATTTGAACAGATGGAACTGGAATTTTTCTGCAAGCCGGGGACCGACCTTGAATGGTTCGCTTACTGGAAGGATTACTGTGTGAACTTCCTTAAGAGCCTGAGCATGAACATGGAAAACATCAGGCTGAGAGATCACGAAAAAGAAGAACTTTCTCATTACAGCAATGCGACAACCGATATAGAATATCTGTTCCCGTTCGGATGGGGAGAACTGTGGGGTATAGCCGACAGGACCGACTTTGACCTGACACAGCATATCAACACTTCCGGACAGGATCTGAGCTATGTGGATTCGGAAAACGGGGAAAAATATGTGCCTTATGTGATCGAGCCGTCCCTGGGAGCTGACCGTGTGGCACTGGCGTTCCTGATAGATGCTTATGATGAAGAAACGCTGACAGACGCAAACGGAAAAGAGGATACCAGGACTGTACTCAGATTCCACCCTGCCCTTGCTCCGTTTAAGGCTGCTGTACTTCCTCTGGCAAAAAAACTGGCGCCGGTGGCCGAGCCTATCCATGAAGAACTTTCAAAGTACTTTATGGTAGATTATGATGCATCAGGCTCCATAGGAAAGAGATACAGGAGAGAGGATGAGATAGGTACGCCTTTCTGTATCTGTGTTGATTTTGACACCCAGGAAGACGGATGTGTGACCATCCGTGACAGAGATACGATGGAGCAGGTAAGACTGCCTATAGGCCAAGTCCGCGGATATATTGAAGAAAGGCTGTCATTTTAGCAGACGGCAGTTCCCGGAGAAAGAGGATCGAATAATATGAGTGAATTTCTCTGTTCCTTTAATGAAGGCAACAGGAAGATGAAAGAGCTCCTGGGAGTAAAAGGAGCAAATTTATCTGAAATGACAAGCATGGGGCTTCCGGTTCCTTTCGGCTTTGTGGTGACAACCAGAGGATGTAAAAAATTCTTTGACAATAACTGCATGTTCAGCGAAGATATGTTCCTTTCCCTCCAAGAGAAGATCCAAGAGCTGGAAGAAGTCACAGGAAAGAAATTTGGCAGCGGGGAAAACCCGCTGCTTGTTTCAGTGCGTACAAGTTCCGTAGTAAGTCTGCCTACAATGGCACATACGGTGCTCAACCTGGGCCTCAACGATAAGATTGTAGGCGGCATAGCCGATGAACAAGGAAGCCTGGAGATAGCAATGGACTGTTATACCAGATTCCTGCGTACATACGGCACCGTCGTCAGAGGAATAAAGGAAACGGAATTTTTATCTGCATACGGCGCTATCAAGAAGCAGGCCATGGCCTCTGATGAATATTCAGAAGAAGCTGTCCTTTTTAAAGCAGTTGAAGTATATAAGAACATCATACTGTCCAGATCGGGACGGCCGATACCGGAAGATCCATATGACCAGCTCAAAGAAGCGATAGGAGCAAATCTATGCTATTGGCTTTCTGAAGAAACCCGTGTCTACAGAGAACTGCACGAGATCCCTGACGAAATATACACTGCCGCAGTGGTACAGGCAATGGTATATGGCAATTTTGATGTGAATTCATGTGCCGGCACTGTTTTTACGAGAGATCCCAATACAGGAGAAAAAGTGCTGTTTGGAGAATTCCTCATCAAAGCCCAGGGCAGCGACAGTTCTTTCAAGGATATGACTGCCGTGCGTATCGAAAAGATGGGGGATTTTTTCCCTCAGCTATATGACCAGTTTATCAGGATCGCTGCTCTCCTGGAAAAGTACAATCAGGATATGCAGGAGATCGAATTTACCATACAGCAAGGCAAGCTGTACATGCTGGAGACAAAGAGCGGACGAAGGACTCCGTCGGCTGCCGTGAAGATCGCAGTGGAGATGGTAAAAGAAGGGCTCATCACCAGAGCCACCGCTGTGGCCAATCTGAGAGCTGAGGATATAAATGACCTTGTTATCTTCGGGATCAAAAAAAATGAAGACATGAACCCGGAAACCACCGCCAATTTCCATACCATACTTGAGTGGGCTGACGAATTCCGGGATATGGGAGTGCGGGCCAACATTGATACGCCTGAAGACGCTAAGCTGGCGCTGAGGCTGGGAGCCGAAGGCATAGGCCTTTGCAGGACCGAGCATATGTTTTTCAGCGAAGAAAGGATATACGATTTTATCCGCATGATAATCGCAGATAACGATGAGGAGCGCAATGAGGCGCTGAAGGTGCTGAAACCTTACCAGAAAGAGGATTTTAAAAAAATCTTCACTATCATGGAGGACAGGCCTGTGACCATAAGGCTGCTGGATCCGTCCCTGCACAATGTGCTCCCTCATTCAGAAAAGGATATCAGGGCTCTTTCCCATCAGCTGGACATATCAGAAAAGAAGCTGGCAGCAAAGATAATACTTCTCCACGAAGAAAATCCTGAACTGGGCCGCAGGGGAAGCCGTCTTGCCGTAACTCATCCGGAGATAGCAAGGATGCAGACGGAGGCGGTCATAGAAGCGGCGTGGGAAGTAAGGCAGGAGAATTCTTTCGAGCCTGACATTTCCATCATGGTGCCTTTTGTGAGCACTGCCCGTGAGTTTTATTATGTGAAAGATCTGATCGATGGCGCTGCCCAGGGAACATTCAAGAAGATAGGCGCAGAGATAGACTATACTGTAGGGACTATGATAGAAACTCCAAGAGCGGCTCTTTTATCCGGATCCATTGCAGAAAGGGCCGATTTCTTCTCCTTTGGCACCAATGATCTTACGGAGCTCATTTACGGACTTTCAAGAGCGGATACAGAGGAACTCATCGAAGAATATATCGAGAAAGACATATTGGATAAAAATCCTTTCTACTCACTGGACAAGACCGGAGTGGGAAGCCTGATAGAAAGTGCTGCTCTGTCAGGCAGAAAGATCAAACCAAAACTGAAGATAGGCCTCAGCGGCGATCATGGCAGCGACCCTGACAGCATAGAATTCTGCCAGAGTATAGGAGTAGATTATTTTTCATGTTCCACGCTGAGGATACCCGGTACGCGCCTTGCAGCAGCTCAGGCCCATATAAGGGCGTACAGGAACAGATGATCGCCGGCCGGCAGACCGGACGGGTAAGCCGGATATTATCAGGTGATAGCGTAAACAGACAGGACAGCCAGCAGGATAAGCAGCACAAAAGCGGCTTTGTCGGTAAAGGTCGGAAATATCTTGCCGCCGTTTTCCCGTCTGGCAATGACATAGAGGATGGTGCCGGGGACATAAAGCAGGGCTGATACAAGAAGATGACGCACATCGCTGGCATACAGCATCCATATCCCATAAAGACTACCAAGAAATGAGTAGATCAGAGGTCCTATCTTTTTATTGCCATTTTCACCTTCGCCGCGCCATGTAAGTTTGAGACAGTAAAAGGCAGAAAGAGCATAAGGGACCATGATGGCGCTGGTAGAAAGGGCATATATGACCTGATATGTCGCGCTGTTAAAATAGGCAACGATCAGAAAGATCTGAGTGACCAGAGTAGTTATAAGGACGCCGCCTGCCGGCGCTCCTTTTTTGTTTTGTCTTGCAAAAGCTCTGGGAAAGCAATGCTGCAAGGCAGGCGCATATATGCTGTCGACGCATAGGATAGTATAAGTAAACAAGGCACCTCCGACAGATATTATCACGCCTGTATTTACAAGGGTGCTTCCCCACGGACCGGCCACTGCCCCAAGAAGAAAAGCCATCGGAGGATTTCCAAGGATCGCAAGTTCTTCTGTCCTCATGACTCCCATGCTCAGTATGGAAACTGTAACATAAAGGACAAACAGGCATACAAAGGCCAGGACAGTAGCTTTTCCTGATACCGATGTACTTTTTGCCCGGCCGGAAATGACCACTGCCCCTTCAATGCCGACAAAGACCCAGACTGTGGTATATACGGTGGAGCGCACCTGCTCCATAAGTGAGAAGCCGCTGCCCTGGCCTGTCATATTACCGGTAAGGATGTTCCAGTCAAAGGCTCCGGAAAATATGATCGTCCCTATCATGACGGCAATGGGTATGATCTTGGCAATGACAACTATCGTGTTGATGGAGATGGCTTCATTGACGCCGCCCATGACAAGCAGTCCGAATCCCCAGATCATGGCCGATCCGGCTATCAGAGAAACAAGATTTGTGCCGTTGCCGAATATGGGGAAAAAGTTGCCCAGAGAGTCAAAAAACAATGTGATGAGAGAAAGATTGCCCAGCAGAGCGCTCAGCCAGAAGCCCCATGCGGAGTTAAAGCCTATATACTCGCCGAAACCGTTTTTTGCATAGCTGTACAGGCCGCTTGTAAGCTGCGGCCGTATCACGCTCAGCCGGAAAAAACACAGGGTGAGCATCAGCATCCCAAGGCCGGCGATCATCCATCCGATAAGGACGGCAAGTGGATGGGCGCCTCCTGCGGCAAAATCCCCGGAAAGGCTGAAAACGCCGCTTGCGAGGGTCGCGCCAATGGCAAACATGGTGACTTTTCCGAGACTTAGTCCTCTTTTATTATCTATCATAATGACCTCCATTTGAGTTATGCACTATTTATAGTATTCATGTTTTTGATGGTAAAATACATTTTTTATGATCCAAATACAAATCGCGACATTGACATTTTACTGACATACCGTATAATATAATATTTAAGAAACAGGCCCGGTACGCAGGAAAGCATATGAGGTAAAAAGATGAAAGATTTCGGATCAGAACGGGTAACAGAACCTCCCGGCACAATACCTTCCATGGCATGGAAACTGGACAATTCAAGAGAGATCGGCGACAAAGAGATGCGAGTCGGATTGCGTGCCATTAAACTTGAGTGGAATAATTTTAATCAGATATGCAGCAGCTGTCATTACACTGAATCAAAGATCAAGGCCAGGATAGAGGAAATAACCGCAAAGCGGGGAAAACTGCAGAACCCGTATACTCAGAGCAGCGGAGTACTGTATGGCGTAGTGGATGAAGTAGGAACTCTGTGGGAAGGGGAGGACTTTAAGGGAGGCGACAGTGTCATAAGCCTGACTTCCACTGCAGGCCTGCCGGTACATATTGATGCTGTAGACGAGATAGATTATGATTACGGGATCATATGGTGCAGAGGCTATGCTGTGCTATTTGAGTCAGCAAAACTTGCTCTGATGCCTGATGATGTCATGACCGGGCCATTCATGTGCGCCATAGATGCGGAAGGAAGCCTGGTGGATGTGAGAAATGCCCTTGTGGACAGGAAACCGCAGAATATAGCCATAATGGGCAGTAATTTGGTCGATATAATGCTCTATGCCCAGATGGTACGGCTGTCAGAAGCAGTAACCGGCGTGACCGCCAGGGTCATCGCCATAGTTGAGAAAGATACTCTTTCATATCTGAGTGAAAAAGAATTTCTCAAGACTTTTTCCGGACTTATCGACGGAGTATATTTTGCCGACATGACAAAGCCTGTTGATGCTGCTTTAAGGATATACAGGCAGGAGGGACTCAGGTATCTTGATGCGGTCATAAATCTGGAAGATATACGGGGAGCTGAGAGTATTGGCGCTCTGATAGTCAGGGATACGGGATTTCTGTTCCATGCCGGAGTAAAGGGCAATTATTTTCAGAGCCTGATCGCCGCTGATTGCCTTGGAAAAGAAATAGCCAGCTTTGCTCTGGACGGGTATTCAAGAGATGCATGCCCTTTGGCTACTGAAGTCACCAGAAAGTCCGAGAAAAAATTCAAGGCCCTTAACGGTCTCATGTCATCAAAGCCTGCCAGGAAAATGATCAAACATGCCGGAATGAACCAGAACAGGGCCGGGGCAGCAAGACGCATAGAGGATTTTGTATTCGCCAGCCCGGTAATGGCTGATGTGGTAGATATGGCGCTGAATGTGGCAAGATATGACTGCAATGTGATAATACAGGGGGAAACCGGAGCCGGAAAAGAAAAGGTATTGGATCTGATCCACCAGAACAGTTCAAGAAAAGGCAAACCATGTGTAAAGATAAACTGCGCGACCATACAGGAAAATCTCGCTGAGTCAGAATTTTTCGGATATGAAAAAGGAGCCTTTACAGGAGCACAGGCATCCGGCAAACAGGGGTATTTTGAGCTGGCAAATAACGGTATCCTATTTCTGGATGAGATAGGGAGCCTGCCTCTGTCCATGCAGTCAAAACTGCTCAGGGCTCTTCAGGAAAATGCTTTTTACCGGGTAGGAGGAACCGAGCAGAAAACAGTAAATGTAAGGGTGATATGCGCCAATAACATACCGCTGAAGAAACTGGTCGATGAGGGAAAATTCAGAGAAGATCTCTACTACAGGCTCAACATATGCCTGATCGAAGTGCCGCCGCTGCGCAAGCGGCCCGAAGATATAGCCTGCCTTGCCGAGACATTTATGAGAAAGTACAGTCACAAGTACGGCATAGAAAAAACATTTTCTCAGGAGGCAGAGGACGCCCTGTGCAGGTATCACTGGCCAGGCAATGTCAGGGAACTGGAGAATACCGTCCACCGCCTTTACATAACGGCCGGGAGCAGCGTGATCGAGGGTGAGGAGGTGGATGACCTGCTCAACGACAGTTTTTATGATGATCTGATGATAGACCTGAAAAAAGACCTGCGCGGCATGGAGGCCATAGATTTTAACTATATAATGGAAGAACAGGAAAGAAAACTCATATCTTATGCCCTGAAAAGAGAAAAGACGACAAGAAAAGCTGCGGATTTTCTTAATATACCGCAGGCAACGCTTGCCAGGAAAAAGATCAAATATGACCTGTAACGCCATAAAGAAGAAATCCCGCACTTATCAAGTGCGGGATCCCTTCTGTTGTGTGTATTCATCATATAAAGTTGGAGAACTTGCGAATGTTTTGTGTTACAGCATCATTTTGTTCTGGTATGAGAAATCTTTCCCTGCTTCTCTGATGGTTTCAAGACCGGCAACGATAGTTGCCCTGATCTCATCGTCAGTAAACTCAACATTTTCCCTTTCGGCATAAGCTTTCATGGAAGTGGCAAGGACATCTTCCAGGATATCTTCGTCGTCAATTGAATTTACATTGATCTCTGTAACCGCATCTCTAAAGGCTTTGTCAAGCATTTCTTTCTTACTCATTTTTTATACCTCCTGTATATGAATCACTGTCTGTTTTATTTTGTTTACACATATTTTTTAAGCAAATATCGTGCCAAAATAAAAGCAACTGGAAAAATGCCGGTTTTTCAATGTTCGTGAACAGGAGGGCAGCAATTTCATATTTGAACGCCATACAATATGATCCAATATTGAATCAAAAAACGCAAATGTTGAGTAAAAAATGAATCTGATGGCCGTAACACCTGTGCGCCTTTTATTCTGAAAAAAGCTTTACGCTGTTTTCGCCGTCGAGATCGGTCATATTTACGGCTATCAGCTCGCTTTTGGATGTTGGCACATTTTTACCCACATAATCTGCTCTTATTGGAAGTTCACGATGGCCACGGTCGATCAGTACGGCAAGCTGAACGGTGGATGCCCGTCCGTAGCCGGATATGGCATCCAGGGCAGCCCTGACGGTCCGACCTGTATATAATACATCATCTACAAGGATCACATCTCTGCCGGCGATGTCAAAAGGAACATCGCTTGCCGTTACTACAGGGCCCTGCTTTATCTCTGTCAGGTCGTCGCGGTACAGGGTGATATCAAGTTCACCTACAGGTACATTGGTATTTTCTATTATCTTGATGTTGCGTGCCAGAGCTTTGGCCAGGGGAACCCCCCTGCGCTTGATACCCAAAAAAACTATGTTGCCGGCGCCCTGGTTGTTTTCCAGTATCTGATGGGCCATCCGCTTTAAGGCGCGGCCCATTTCCTCTTCATTCATAAGGATAGCTTTAGGCGTCATATCATATCCTCCTTATACATTATAAGTCTGGAATTTATCTTTTTCCTCGGTGACATCTTCAGCAAATTCATATTCATTGCCGGGAAGAATGGCGTTTGCCCCAATGCCTACGATGGAGGCGATGGCCAGACCGGATAAGTTTATATCTACGCCGAAAACGGCAAATGTAACGCCGCCCAGCGAATTGAACCCCAGAGCGCATACAAGTATCAGAGCGGCTATTATGGTGTTGCGGCTCCTGGTAAAATCAACATGGTTTTCTACCACATTCCTTATGCCGATGGCCGAGATCATACCGTAGAGTATAAAAGAAATACCGCCGATAGTCGCAGAAGGTATGCATTCGATCACATATGCGATCTTAGGTATGCAGGAGAGGACTATGGCAAATACCGCCGCTATCCTCATTACGACCGGATCATACACCTTTGTCAGGGCAAGTACGCCGGTGTTCTCTCCATAGGTTGTATTGGCAGGACCGCCAAAAGCTGCGGCCATGCATGTGGCCAGGCCATCGCCCAGAAGGGTCCTGTGCAGGCCGGGATCGGCAATGTAGTTTTTTCCGGTGGTGGCGCCTATGGCCGAAATGTCGCCGATATGTTCCATCATCGTGGCCAGGGCTATGGGCATGATGGTTATTATGGCGCTTATATCGAATTTCATCAGAGTAAAGTCCGGCAGACCTATGACCGGCTCACTGCCGATACCTGAAAGATCCGCAGCCCCTGTTAAGAGAGCGGCGGCATAGGATACGGCCACACCTAAAAGTATGGGTATTATCTTTGCCATGCCTCTGCCCCATATATTGAAGATGATCACGGTTGCAAGGGCTGTTATGGCTATCGGCCAGTCTGTGGCGCAATTTGTTATGGCCGAGGGAGCAAGGATAAGGCCGATGGAAATTATTATCGGTCCGGTCACTACAGGCGGGAAAAAGCGCATTACTCTTTTTGCACCGAACACTTTTATCAGCCCCGCAAGGACCAGATACAGCAATCCTGCGCAAAACACGCCGCCGCAGGCATATGGGAGCATCTGTGTGTTGGGAGAGCCGTCTTCCATAAGAGGCGCCACTGCAGCATAGCCGCCCAGGAACGCAAATGAAGATCCGAGAAATGCAGGCACTTTTCCCTTTGTCATAAGGTGGAACAAGAGAGTGCCAAGCCCGGCCATGAGCAGGGTAGTGGGTATGGACAGGCCTGTCAGTATAGGCACGAGTATGGTCGCACCAAACATGGCAAAAGTATGCTGCAGTCCGAGGATGATGGTCTTTCCGGTACCCAAGGTACGGACATCTGTAATAGGCTGGTCGTTGTTCATGGTTTATCCTCCTTGATGATAGTGAGGAACATCCTGTTTGTTTCAGCGGCATGTTGTCAGGCCTGTAAACAAAAATAGCCCTGCACACAGCAAGACTCTTTAAAGATATTTTTCTATGATTATCTTGCCGGTCTCTCTGTACCGATTTAAAGATGTTCTTCTGATAAAAATTATATGGCCCATATGGATTTTTGTCAACAGAAACGATATAATGATATCGTCAGTTAAAATAACATAAGGAGAAGAAATATATGGACTTGATCTTGTATCTCGGTGCGATCATCACAGGCTACATTGTCGGAAGCGCAGCCAGGAGCAAAAAAGAAAAAATGGCCTGGACGGGAAAGGTCCAGACTGTGGCCATCATAATCCTGGTGCTCGGTATGGGTGCGAGAATGGGCGCCAACAAGGAGATAACTGATAATCTGAGCTCAATAGGGTTGTCAGCTCTTATCATGACCATGGGGGTCATGGCGGGAACGATAGGAGCCCTTTTTATTACCCGTAAGATCCTGGGAATGGACAGATACGGACGGATACATAAAAAGTCTGAAAAAACCCAAGAAGAAGAGGCCGAGACCGTCAAGGAAAGTCTCAGGACCATAGAAGAGGACGAAAAAAAGCAGGGGTCGAACTCCATGACGGTGATAATACTCATTTCAGTGGCAATAGGAATGCTGTTCGGATTCTTTGTGATAAGAGATGTATTTGCCGACAATATGGCAGATTTTGAATATTGGGCCGGACTTATCGTCAAAGCTGGTCTGACTGTACTGCTTTTCTTTATAGGTATAGACCTGGGCCTGGAAGGTACAGTTATAGAAAACTTCAAAGCCGTGGGCGTAAAGATCGTGATAATACCAATAGCGGTGATCTTGGGAACGCTCATTGGAGCGGCGGCCATGTCTATCTTTATAGGAGTGAGCGTAAAAGAGGCCCTTGCCATAGGAGCAGGTTTCGGATGGTATACGCTGGCTCCCGGCATACTGATGGAAGCCGGTTACCTTACGGCAAGCGCCATCAGTTTTCTCCACAATGTGATGCGTGAATTGTCGTCTATAATATTTATACCGATAATCGCGAAAAAGATAGGCTATCTTGAGACAACAGGGATGCCGGGTGCGGCGGCCATGGATGTGTGCCTGCCCATCGTGGAAAAGGCCACAAGGAGTGATGTGGCGGTTTATGCGTTCGTATCGGGTTTTGTATTGAGCATATTGGTGCCAGTGATGGTGCCGATCATAATAGGGTAGATCATGGCGTTACTTGCATTATATTGGACAATAATGATAGGCGGTTACCTCCTGGGCTGCAGATTACGCCATAAGAGGGAAAGATTCCTGTTTGTGGAGGAACTTACAAATATCGTGATATACATCCTCGTTCTGATAATGGGACTGAGGATGGGCAGCAATGAGGAAGTGACTTCAAGTCTCGGCACCATTGGGCTGCAGTCGCTGATGATAACCGTGATGACAGTCGGCGGAAGCATGGTGTTCGTATTCTTTGCCAGACGGATCCTGAAGCTGGATAAAGAGGGAATGCCCATAAGAGAGGAAGAACAGGCAGAAAAGGCTGATGCTGATGGCAGCAGCGGGGGCGGACTGAAGTTCACAATGCTGATAATGGCATTTGTGGCGGCAGGAATGATCGCCGGATATTTTGCCCTGCCTCAGATCTACAGTCAGGTCCTGCACAGAAATGTGGAGGATTTCCAGAATGTGTCAGGAGACTGGCTTGTCATAGGCATATGTGTCCTCCTGGCTCTTGCCGGATTTAACCTGGGTATTTCAGGCAACATATTTGAGAGGTTTAAGGGTACAGGGTTTAGGATCCTTCTCGTGCCTGTGGCGGCAGTGGCTGGAAGCCTTATCATGGGAGCGGCATACAGCCTGATAATGTCCCTGTTCACAGATGATGGGCTGTCTGTAAAGGAAGCCGTTGCTGTCAGCGCCGGATTCGGATGGTATACCTTTGTTCCCGGCATATTAACAGAA
Organism: uncultured Eubacteriales bacterium; assembly: GCA_900542565.1. Lineage (GTDB taxonomy): Bacteria > Bacillota > Clostridia > Peptostreptococcales > Anaerovoracaceae > Fimisoma > Fimisoma avicola. The sequence goes on from UQOC01000013.1 coordinate 22,388, forward strand.
GCCGGATTTGCCGTGGCAGGAGCCGTGTCGTTCATGCATAATGTCATAAGGGAAACCCTCGGTCTGGTGGCGATACCTGTAATAGCGAAAAAAATAGGGTATCTGGAAGCGACCAGCGTGCCTGGGGTCTCTGCCATGGATGTGTGCCTGCCGCTGATAGAAAGAAGCTGCCGGCCGGAAACTGTAGTATATTCGTTTTGTACCGGCGCACTCATGTGTGTTACAGCTCCTGTGACAGTAACGCTTTGTGTTGGATGATATATATGCAGTACCCTTGCACTGCCGGCGGGCAGGATTGCGGCTTTCTTTGGGGAACATGTCCGCAGGGGGCGTGCCCGCAGGACGGAAGATCAGATTATCTTGATGGTCCAGTCCTCTATGTTCATTACCCTTGTAACGAATCCTTCATAGAATGACGGTTCGTGAGAAACCAGAAGCACTGAACCGGGATATTGACGGAGAGCTCTGCGGAGCTCTTCTTTTGCGTCATGATCCAGGTGGTTGGTAGGTTCGTCGAGTATGAGCCAGTTATGCTCCCTGTTCATTACTACGGCAAGGCGTACCTTTGCATTTTCGCCGCCGCTGAGGACGCGCATCTGACTGGTTATATGTTCATTGGTAAGGCCGCATTTGGCAAGGCAGAGACGGACTTGGCGGTTTTCCATGGATGGGAACTCCTGCCAGAAATAGTCCAGTGCTGTCTGACTGCTGTCCCTGCCTGCTTCCTGGCAGAAATATCCCGGAAAGAGATAGTCTCCTTTTGAAACCGTGCCGCTGTAAGGAGGTATTTCTCCCAGGATGGTCCGCAGCAGTGTGGTCTTGCCAAGACCGTTGGTCCCGGTGACTGCTATTTTTTCGCCCCTTTCTATTGAGAAGGAGACCGGGCGTGTCAACGGAGAATCATAACCGATGACAAGGTCGCAGGCTTCTGCCAGAAATCTGCCGGGAGTCCTTGCCATGAGAAAATTGAATTCGGGCTTGATCTTCTCGTGTGGTTTCTCGATGATCTCCATTTTATCAAGCTGCCGCTGGCGTGCATGGGCCATTCCGCGGGTGGCGACCCTCGCCTTGTTGCGGGCTATAAAGTCCTCAAGCCTTTCGATCTCTGCCTGCTGGCGCTCATAAGCCCTCTGCTCCTGGGACTTCTGGATCTCGTACATCCGTTTGAAATTTTCATAATCACCGGTATATCTGGTGAGATTGCCTCCGTCCAGATTATATATGACATTGACCACTGAATTGAGGAATTCCAGATCATGGGATACAAGGATAAATGCGTTTTCATATTCACTGAGGAACCTGGTCAGCCAGAGTATATGGGGATGGTCCAGATAGTTGGTAGGCTCGTCCAGGATCAGTATGGATGGATTTTCAAGCAGGAGTTTGACAAGCAGGACCTTGGTCCTCTGGCCGCCGGAAAGTTCTGAGACATCTTTGTCAAGACCGATGGCAGAAAGCCCCAGGCCTCCTGCAACTTCTTCGATCTTGGAATCCAGCTGATAAAATCCGCCTGTCTCAAGGATCTGCTGGATCTCACCCGCCTCTTCCATCATGAGGTCAAGCTCTTCTTCGCCGGCTTTTGACATCTTGTCATACAGCTTCAGCATTTCTTTTTCAAGAGCGTACATGTTATCAAATGCTCCGCGAAGGACCTGCCTGATGGACATTCCTTTTTCCAGAACGCTGTGCTGGTCGAGATAGCCGACAGAAACATGGCGGGACCAGGCGATATTGCCTTCGTCAGGCTTTATCTTACCTGTGATTATATTTAAAAATGTAGATTTGCCTTCTCCGTTTGCGCCGACCAGGCCGATGTGCTCGCCTTTGAGCAGACGGAAAGAGGCGTTTTCAAGGATCTGTCTTGCGCCAAAACCATGGCTGACATTTGTTACTGTAAGTAAGCTCATTTTAGTCTCCTGTATGATGATTGACAGCACTGCCTGTGCCGTGACTGTTCAATATGATAACATATACGGGGGTAAAAGAAAAGAGTGCAAAAAAGGGCTGCCCTTGATCCGCCAGCCGATATTAAAGTATATATCAGTTAAAATATCTGAAAACTCCCTTGACCTTGCCGAGAATCCTTACATCTTTGACGATGATCGGGCTCATGGAGGAGTTTTCCGGTTGAAGCCTTATGTGGCCGTTTTCTTTGTAAAAGGTCTTGACTGTGGCTTCGCTCTCAAACCCATCGATCATGGCAACGACTATCTCGCCGTTGCTGGCGGTTTCTGACTGCTGTACCAGTATCAGATCTCCATCCATTATGCCGGCTTCGATCATGCTTTCTCCGTGTACACGCAGCATGAAATTTGTCCCGCTGGAGGCATATCTTGCAGGCAGAGGAAATGTATCTTCGATATTTTGCTCAGCCAATATAGGGGTGCCTGCAGCCACACGGCCGACAACAGGTATGTCTATCACATCGTCTCTCAACTGGGATATGCCGTTTTCCTGACCGGCTCCATTGTCCTGACGGCCGGAAACCGGGTCTACGACCATAAGCGCCCGTGGTTTGGAAGGGTCTTTTACCAGATAGCCCTGCTTGACAAGACTCTCGATGTCCTTGTGAGCGGTGGATGTGGACTTGATCCCCAGTGCGGCACAGATTTCCCTTACCGTAGGAGGATAACCTTTAGTCCTGATCTCTTCTTTCATATAACTGAGGATCTTTTGTTCCCGTTCTTTTAACTGTGACATGGATTACCTCCTTCTTATTTTATTTTAATATATCATAGGACGAACAAAAAGTAAACGCATGTTCACAAATTTTAAGATAATTTTATCACCTGTTCTGTTCCATACGGCCGAATTTCATTTCATTGCCGTCAGAATCGTACTTCTTGCGTTTGCCTGTTATGGATGAAATCTTTATCTTCCATACGCCTGTCCGGTCAAGGCTTTTTTCTATTGCCGCATCAAAGCCTGCCATGTTGGAAGGAGTGTGGCGCTGGCATATAAGCCGGAGAGCGTGGATCTTTTCACTGTCATCAGTAACTTCACAGGCATTTCCGCGTATGATCGCAGATTCAAATTCGGTGGTAAATTTATCAGTGGCTCGCTTAGTATCGCCTACGCATGCCATGCAGATACCCGGATTGGCACGGAGAGCGGTGATCTTCTGGCCTTCTTTGGCACTGTGAAAATAAACGGCATTGCCATCTCTGGCAATGGTTACGGGAACACAGTATGGTTCGCCGGAAATGTCTGTCATAGAAATGACGGCATATTCGCACTTATCTGCAACTGTCAGTGCGAACTCAGGCGGCATTTCCCTGTCTTTTCTTCTCATGCTTCCAACTCCTTGATCAGTCTTTTAATATAATACTTTTACTGTTGTCCAGGACTGCTCCTGATCAGTGTACCCATAAGGGACAAACTCATTTCTTTGGTTAAGGGGAATGAGGTTGTGTATTTCATTATATCACAGTTTTCGGAAAATAGGTAAGAAAAAGGAGATCAGCGATAGGACCACAATCGGGTCCGATCCCCGCATATTATATGCCCACATCAAAACAGGGATGCAAAAAAGCATCCCTGTTTTGCTGGTGCGCCAGGCGGGAATCGAACCCGCGGCCTTCACATTCGGAGTGTGCTACTCTATCCCCTGAGCTACTGGCGCAGATAAACATATAATATATTTATACCATAAAATCCTGCAGGTGAAAAGACTGTAGAACAATATTTTTGTGCAATTCACCGACAAAACCGCGGCAGAGAAAAAGCGGCAGGGGAAGATGGGAAAGGCAAGGCCGATTCCATATTCCTGTCATGCAAGACCATATCAGAGAAGCTCAAACTTCTCCTTTTTGTAACGGATAAGGCCGTCCCTGGCCATACGGCCAAGCTCTGCCGACATGGCGCTCCTGTCCACACACAGGAAATCAGCCAGCTCCTGCCGGTTGAAAGGTATGGTGAACCTGGAACTTCCAGCCTGCTTTGCCTGGGCAGAAAGATAAGACAAGAGTTTCTCACGGGTACTGCGTTTTGAAAGAATGCTGATCTTGCTGTTGAGGAGGATCGTTTTTGCAGAGATGATGCGGAGAAGATTGGACAGGACCAGGTCTGCCCCCTCGCTTTTACATGTCCTTAGATTCTTCAGATCGATGAGCAATATTTCTGAATCGCCGGCAGAAAAAACACTGACAGGCATTATGGAAATGTCTGAACATGCAAAAACTTCAGCAAACATTTCTCCTGCCTCAACCTGGGATGTGATGCTGCGGTTTCCGTAATAGTCTTCTGTTATTATCCGGACTTTTCCGGATATGACTATGCCGGCTGTACCTGCCGGATCGCCGGCCATGAGGACAGGGTAATCTCTGCCGCATGAAATCTGTCTTGCGTTGAGGCAGAGCAGCATATCGTCCATCATATGGGGCGAGAGACCGCTGAATATATCAAATTGTCCAAAGTATTCGTGTTTTTTTTCCATTTTTCATAATTTGTTGTAAAAACAACGGATTTTTTATTGATATTATATTAAACTTGACATACAGAATCAAGAGAAAGGCGGAAAAATATGATAAGAAAAATAATCAGGATAGATGAATCAAAATGTAATGGGTGCGGTGCATGTGCATCTGCCTGTCACGAAGGTGCGATCGCTATTGAGGAAGGGAAGGCCAGACTGATGAGAGAAGACTATTGTGACGGTCTGGGAGATTGCCTGCCTGCATGCCCGACAGGCGCCATCACCTTTGAAGAAAGAGAAGCCCCTGCATATGATCATGCGGCTGTAATGGCCGCAAAAGCAGAGGCGGCGGCAAGACCAGATACGGAAAAATACGGACAGGCACCGGGAACGCTTTTTAACTGGCCGGTACAGATCAAACTTGCGCCTGTGAGCGCCCCGTATTTTGACGGAGCTGACCTGCTCATTGCAGCAGACTGCACAGCCTATGCCTACAGCAGTTTTCACAGGGATTTCATCAGTAAGAAAATAACCCTGATAGGATGCCCGAAACTAGATGATGTTGACTACAGCCAAAAGCTGGAACAGATGATATCTGCCAACCATATAAGATCCATTACACTGGTGCGCATGGAAGTACCATGCTGCGGCGGAATAGAAGCAGCCGCCAAAAGAGCCGTTCAAAGAAGCGGAAAGTCATTGCCCGTACAGGTGGTGATCATTTCCACCGACGGCAGGATATTGAAGTAAACAGATATATTTCTCGGAATACATGGCCGCCGCTGCTTTGTCAGCGGCGGCCGTTATGATATGAGCGATCGTTATCATCCCGCAGCATTTGCCATGTATACATTGACAAAAAACAATTATGTGAGATAATTGTACTATAGTACAAATCTGAACACGAGTACAATTTAAAGGAGGGCTGTGATCTATGTCAGGAGATCAGAAACTCACTAAGAAAGAAAATGCCGTACAGATCATAAAATTTGTTATTTTTTCCATTTCAGCCGGACTGATACAGACCATAGCTTTTACAGCCGTAAATGAACTGACGGACCTGAGTTATACGCCATGCTATCTTACGGCTCTGGTCCTGTCGGTGCTGTGGAACTTTACATTGAACAGGGAGTTTACATTTAAGTCTGCCAACAATATACCTTTGGCGATGGTTAAAGTCGCTGCCTTTTACTGCGTGTTCACACCGCTTTCCACATGGTGGGGAGCCCGGCTTACAGATGCAGGGTGGAACGAATACATAGTACTGTTTGGAACTATGGCAGTAAATCTTACGACAGAATTTTTATATGACAGGTTTTTTGTTTTCAGGGGAAGCCTTAATACCAACAAGAGGGCTAAGAGGGAAGGTAAAGAAAAAAACAATGGATAAGCTTTCTAAAAAGGAAAAGAGCAGGCTCAGGATAATGCATGCCGCAAAGGGGCTCTTTGAAAAACAGGGGCTGGACAATGTGACCTTCAGCCAGATAGCAGAAGCCGCCGATGTCTGCAGGACAACGGTATTCAATCATTTTTCCGGAACGAGGGATCTGATGCTGGCCATAAGTGTCCAGGAAATAAGAGATATCATCCAATACTGCCATGAAAATGAATATAAGGGAAAAGACCTGATATTCGCCCTTTTTGATAAACTCATAGAGGATACCGCATATTATCCCATGCTGACAAGCCAGCTCATAAATAATGCGGTACTTACCTGCGAAGGAGACAACCCGGTAAAAGTCATAGAAAGAATGACTGCCGACGGGCTGAGACAGGAAGGGATCACTGGAGAGGATGAAATACGGGAATTTGTTATAATTATTGAGGGGGCCTATTTCGGCCTCATCAATCACTATCATATAAACAACAGGACTTTTGACAGTGCGGTTATGAAAGAACAATTTCATAAGCTGCTGGACAAGATAATCTGAGAAGTGATCCGAAAGGTGACATACAGGATGACACAAAAGTCCGGAAAACAGGAGGAAGCGATATGAACAACTGTGGCGTTAGCAGATGGGATGACCCGGACAAGATCAACAGGCAGCTAAAAGAACTGACAGATCAGCCTATCTGGGAAGTAAACGATGACTACTATGAAAATGTGATACTCAAATATTATGAGGAAAAGTGCAAAAAGTCCTCAGAAATATATGAAGAAGCCAAAAAATACATACCAGGAGGCGTGCAGCACAATCTTGCTTTTAACAAACCTTTCCCTGTTGCCTTTGCAAGAGCCGAAGGAGCATATCTTTACGATGAGGACGGCAACAGATATATCGATTTTCTGCAGGCAGGGGGACCGACCATCCTGGGAAGCAACTATCCGCCAGTCAGGGAAGCGGTAATAGATCTTCTGAATAAATGCGGCCCTGTGACAGGATTGCTGCACAAGGCAGAGCTGCTCATCGCAAAAGAGATCAACAGACATATGCCCAATGTGGAAATGTTCAGGATGCTGGGAAGCGGCACAGAATCAGTCATGGCAGCCATAAGGATTGCCAGGATAGCCACAGGAAAGAAACGGATCATCAAGATCGGAGGAGGTTATCACGGCTGGAGCGATCAGATGGTCTATGGACTGAAGATACCGGGCAGCAGAGGCTTGCTTGAATCCCATGGGATACCGGGGAGTGCATATGGGCGTACTGACGAAGTGAGGCCGAACGACCTTAACATGCTTGAAGGAATGTTAAAGAGGAACAGGTTGAAAGGGGGTACCGCTGCAGTTATCGTAGAGCCGGTAGGCCCTGAAAGCGGTACCAGGCCAGTGGCCATGGATTATAATAAAGGTGTGCGGCAGCTGTGTGATAAATACGGAGCGCTGTTTATCTTCGATGAAGTCGTGACCGGTTTCAGGATAGCGATTTCGGGTGCTCAGGGATTTTTTGATGTGGTGCCTGACCTGACGGTATTCGGCAAGATCGTTGCAGGCGGTTATCCTGCGGCAGGCGGTGTCGGCGGCAAGAAAGAATATGTACAGCTCATGGCAGCAGGCCTGGCAACGGGAAAGCACCGCGCCTATGTGGGCGGAACGCTGGCCGCCAATCCTCTCTCTGCTTTGGCAGGATATACTGCCATAAAAGAGATCGCACGCACAAACGCCTGCGAGATTGCAGGAAAAGCGGGAGACAGGCTGGCTGATGGCCTTAAGGAACTTATAGAAAAGTACGGACTGCCGTTTGTATGCTATAATCAGGGAAGTATCGTACATCTTGAATGTACGGGCGCCATGAGCTTTGATTTTTCGTCATTTGCTTTGATAAAGTCAGCTCTCGGCCTGCTCAGGAACAAGGACATGATGTATGAAAGAAAGGATTCCATGGAAAGGATGGGAGCTGCCTATATGGCAAACGGCCTTGTGACTCTTGCAGGCAGCAGGCTCTATACTTCCATGGCCGACACTGATGATGTCATTGACGAAGCGCTCAACAGGTTTGAAAATGTATTCAGGCAGGTAGTCAAAACGGATAAGTGCAGGCCAAAGTAGGCCGTTGCAGATATAGGGCAGAAAAGGGGAATAAAGCCCGTTCTATGGAGGCTCATATGGAAAGATATATTTTGTCCCACGATATGGGGACCAGTTCAGATAAGGCAGTGCTGGTAGACTACTGCGGCAACATCCGCACGACTGTGGTAGAACCTTATCCGACATATTATCCCAACCCTGCGTGGGTGGAACAGGATCCGGCAGATTACTGGAACGCCGTTGCCAGAAGCAGCCGGGCCATAGTGCAAAAGGCCGGGATAAGGCCGGAACAGATAAAAGGGATAGTCTTTTCCACTCAGGCGCAGGGTGTGATCCCGGTGGATGTGGATGGAAATGTACTTTACAACAATATAACCTGGGTAGACGGCAGGGCCGAAAAGCAAGCCGAAAACATAATGAAGCGTCTGGGAGGAAAAAGGATCTTTTCCATGGTATCGGGGACTCCCATAATGGGAAAGGATTGCATCCCAAAGATCGTATGGCTCAAAGAAGAACGGCCGGATATATATGAAAAGACACACAAGATTCTGGATGTCAACGGGTACTTAAAATTCAAGTGCACAGGCAAGATGGTGACGGAACTTTCGGGAGCCTCATCTTACGGCCTTGACCTTAAAAAGAAAGAATGGCTGGGAGTAATGAGGCTTACAGGCGTGGATATGGATAAACTGCCGCCGCTGGTATGCAGCACAGATATAGTAGGCGGACTGACGGCCGGTGCAGCTGTGGAAATGGGCCTTGCTGAGGGGACTCCTGTCCTTGGCGGCTGTGATGACGTCCAGGCGGCAGCCGTTGGTTCGGGAATGTGCGGAGACGGAGACATACACATCTATCTCGGTACTTCCGCATGGGTAGCCGCAGCAAGCAGGACGGCAAACCAGTTTAAACACGGTGCTGCCGCCATACAGAGTGCTGACAGGGAAATGAACCTTATTGCCGGGATCACAGAGTCGGCAGGAGCAAACATCCAGTGGATACAGGATCAGTTTTTTTCGTCGGAAAAAGAAAAATACGGCGATAAGATATTCGATTACATGGATGAAGTGATAAAAAAGATCCCGCCCGGCAGCGATCATCTGATATGCACTCCCTGGATGCTGGGCGAAAGATGTCCTGTATCGTCGACAACTACAAGAGCGACACTGTTCAACATCAGCATGGTACATACACGGGAGCACCTCATGAGGGCAGTATACGAAGGTATAGGCTATAATCTCAGGTGGATACTGGAAAACTACAGCAGGGACTATGGCTTTTCATGTGATGATTTCCGCATAATCGGAGGCGGAGCCCTGGACGATGCATGGATGCAGATAATCGCTGACATTACCGGAAAAAGGTTTTCAGTGGTGAAAGACCCTCGCAATGCCGGAGCTGTCGGAGCGGCCATCGTTGCCCTCATAGGGCTGGGCGAGCTGCCGGGATTTGGTTCTGCCAAGGACTTCGTACAGGTTGAGAAGCATTATGAGCCGGATCCGGTCAACCGGAAAATATATAATGACCTTTTTGATGATTATAAGAATGTCTATTATGCTCTGGAAGGTGCGTACATAAAGGCCAACGGAGACAGATTTAAGGGGGAGGAACAATGAACGAAGTATACGAAGTTATGAAGAAATACGGCAAGTTCATGGCGGGACTGGATTATCCGGTCGGAAATGCCCGTCTGGTACAGATGACATCAGAAGGAGTTTTTTCCACCGTAGACGGATGTGACCTGTCTGACCTCAAAGAAGAAGACATCATCAGGCTTCCGGGAGATACTATGCCTGTACCCTGCGGGGACATGAAAGCTCTTGTATATTCCCAGACGCCATACTGCATGGAATGGATACGCCGAGGCAGATCCTTTGACGCTGCCTTAGATGACATGGCTCAGATCTTTGGACCGACGGCTCTTGTTGTAGATGTCAGGCCTGAAAATACATGCCGTGACAAGGACATCAAGAAGGCACTAAAAGATAATGTGGGTTTTCTTGCAGTGACCCAGAAGGGTGAAAATGGTGAAAATACCGGGCAGACTCTTACTTTTGGCCGCAGCCTTTATGAAGCTGTAGTGGCAATGACGGTAATTGAAAAATCTGCAGAAGTATCTGTCCTGGCGGAAAAGATAGGAGGTCCGCATCCCATAGCAAGATGGGAAGCAAAACTGATGAGGCTGATATATAAAAAGAAATATTCAAAGGCCGAAGAGGCTGTTAAGACCAGGGAGGTGGGATAGATGGAAAAGAAATCTGCTGCTGCAGACGAAAAGTACCTGCGTGAGGCACTTGTAAGGTGCGGAAAAGCTTTGGTCGAGAAAGGCCTGGTACAGGGAACATGGGGTAATATTTCCGTTCGCCTTGATGAAAAATATATGCTCACCACACCGTCAGGACTCGATTATATGAGACTGACACCAGACGATATGGTCAAAGTGGACATAGATACCCTTAAATATGAAGGTGATAAAAAACCCACCTCTGAAAAAGGCCTCCATGGGGCGATATACAAGAACAGGGAAGATATAGGAGCGGTGATCCATACTCACTCTAAGTATTGCAGCGTGTTTGCCGCCGCAGGCAGGGACATGCCTGTGACAGAAGAGTACAGACATGTGTTTGGCGATGTCATAAAGCTGGCCTCTTATGCCCTGCCGGGAACCAAGGCATTGATGAAGCATACGGCATCTGCCGTAGGAGACAGATACGGGGCGATAATGTCAAACCACGGCATGATAACCTGTGGAAAGGATCTTGATACGGCCTTTGACAACTGTGTCAAACTGGAAGAAAACGGCAGAAAATATCTCCTTGAAAAATAAAAGGTTTAAAAGATGGCTGTCTCATGAAGCATGAGGCAGCCATTTTTTCGGATCCCATATAATTTAAGTGCTATCCCGGATGACCTTGCAGGTCCGCCATCATTCCTGACAATGGTAATGCTTGGCAAGACCGCCTTCCCCGGTTTCCCTGTATTTACTGAACAGATCGCAGCCTGTCTCGTACATTGTCCTGACAACAAGATCAAAGGAAATCTTGCGGGTATGGGTAAGAAAATTTGCCAGGCTCAGAGCATTGATTGCACGCATGGCAGCCACGGCATTCCTTTCTATGCAGGGGATCTGGACAAGACCGTTTATGGGGTCGCAGGTCAGCCCAAGATGATGTTCCATGGCAACTTCGGCAGCATATTCTATCTGATCCATATCCATATGATACAGCTCGGCCAATGCTGCTGCGGCCATGGAGCATGCGCTTCCGACTTCTGCCTGGCAGCCGCATTGGGCGCCGGAAATGGAGGCGTTGGTCTTTATAAGGTTTCCTATGATGCCTGCCGTTGCCAGAGCATGGAGTACATCCATATCTGAAAATCCCTGCTGTTCCTGTTTGAACAACAGTACGGCAGGAAGGACTCCTGAAGCACCGCAGGTAGGGGCAGTGACCACTACTCCGCCTCCGGCGTTTTCTTCGCTGACGGCGTAAGCATAGGCGCATACCTTGCGGTTTTCGCGGGTTTCAGGGCTTTCATCCATGTGGCGCTGACTGATAAGGTACTTGGCTTTGCGCTGGACTTCCAGGCCGCCCTGAAGAACCCCGTCTGTATTAAGTCCTTTATATATGGAAGCCTTCATTTGGTTCCATACCTGGCTGAGATAATCCCAGATTTGGGAGCCTTCGCTTTGCTCTACATACTGCCAAAGAAAGATCCCTTCTTGCCGGCAGTATTCTTTTATCTCGCTGAAAGTGGAATGAGGGTATATTTTGGCCGGAGCCTGACAGGTTTCTCCTTCTATTTGGATCTTTCCTCCGCCTACACTGAATACCCGCCATGAACCGACGAGAACGGAGCCTTTGTACGCCTTCAGTTCCATGGTGTTTGGATGAGGCAGCTTTTCCTCCGGAATGGTATTGTCAAAGATGATTTCGGCGGGCAGGGGAGAAAAGGCATCCCTTATGGCCTGATCTGTAAGATGTCCTTTTCCGGTCTTTGACAGGGAGCCAAACAGTACAGCTGTGAACCTGTCCGCATCAGCATATTTATTTTTAAATCTTGCCGCTGCAAGCCCCGGCCCCATGGTATGGGAACTGGAAGGCCCGCGGCCTATGCGGTATAATTCTCTCAATGATTCCATAGGTTTCCTCCGATGATCAAAAGTGCTTTAATTATCCCACAGAAAGAAGATAATTTCAAGAAATTTATCGGTATCTGGCAAGATGCGCCGGCTGCCGCAGAAAAGACATTAAAGGGGCGGATGATATGCTGGTTTTGCAAATTTACTCCTTGACAGCCGGTGCAGGTCATGGTATAGTGATTGAGTATGAAGTAGAAGTTATCCGCTTCTCACCTGTACGGCCGGAGCGCCGCTCGCAGGTAAATAACAGGAAAGCGCGCTATATTTGCGTTTGGACAGGCGGATACTTCATGTATCCGCCTTTTTTCGGCGAAATTTTGGGAGGTGCAATACCATTAGCAAGGAAAATCTCATCAACGAAGAAATTCGTGATAAGGAAGTAAGACTTATCGACACAGACGGCACGATGCTGGGCGTGATGCCGATCGAGAAAGCGATGGAGCTTGCCAACGAGAAAAAGCTGGATCTGGTGAACATTTCACCGAACGCCAAGCCTGCAGTATGCAAGATCCTCGACTACGGCAAGTACCGTTATGAGCTTCAGAAGAAAGAAAAAGAAGCCAAGAAAAAGCAAAAGACCACCCAGGTAAAGGAAATAAGACTTTCCACATTCATCGAAGCCCACGATATCCAGGTAAAAGCCAAGACAGCGGCCAAATTCCTTGCCGACGGAGACAAGGTGAAAGTAGGTCTGCGTTTCAGAGGCAGAGAGCGTGATTATGTGTCAAAGGGAATGGATGTAATGAACGCCTTTGCAGAGGCCGTATCTGATGTGGGCATCATAGAAAAGAAGCCGGTGTTTGAAGGCCGCAATCTGACCATGTTCCTGGGCCCTAAGCCGGAAAAATGACCTGCGGTCGCCGATAAAAACGAGTATCGACGCGGCGGAGCAGTCTGCTGCGGAGTAAGTGCGGCCAAAATCAGCCGCCATAAATCAAAACAGACATAGGAGGAGAAGATCATCATGGCAAAGAATAAGATGAAATCCCATAGAGGGGCATGTAAGAGAATGAAACTTACCGGAAGCGGTAAAGTTAAGAGAAATAAGGCATACAAGAGCCATATTCTTACTAAAAAAGCGGCCAAGAGAAAAAGAGGCCTGAGAAAAGCTACCACTTTAACAAGCGCAGATCTGAAGAGAATGCTCAGATCCATGGCGAAATAATCGGAGTAACAGGAGGTAAGATAAATGGCAAGAGTAAAGAAAGGCGTAAACGCCCATAAGAGACATAAGAAAATATTAAAACAGGCTAAAGGATTCTACGGAGCAAAGAGCAAAGTTTTCAGAGCTGCCAACCCGGCAGTTATGAGAGCTCTCAGATCAGCTTATGTAGGCAGAAAGCTCAAAAAGAGACAGTACAGACAGATGTGGATAGCCCGTATCAACGCCGCAGCCAGGATGAACGGCCTCAGCTACAGCAGACTGATGGACGGCCTCAAAAAGTCAGGCATCCAGATCAACAGAAAGATGCTTTCTGAAATGGCTATTTACGATGAAGCAGGATTTGCCGCTCTGTGCGAGACTGCAAAGAAAGCTGCAGCTAAATAAATATAGCTTGAAATACTGCAAAACCCGGAGCCATGGACTCCGGGTTTATCTATTTCTGTTCTTTCAGCAGATCTCTGATCTCAGCAAGGAGCAGCTCTTCCTTTGAAGGCGCAGGCTCTGAAGGCGGCTGATCGGCAGTTTCTTCTTTTTTTCTGGTAAAACGGTTGAAAAGTTTCATCATGACAAATATGACCAGCGCAGTTAACAGGAAAGTGATGACGGACTGGATAAAATTCCCGACCATTATCTGTGCGCTGCCAAATCCGATGATGACCGCAGAAAAGTCTATACCTCCTATGATGATTCCGATCACCGGCGTAATGACATCATTTACAAGAGAATTGACTATGGAAGTAAAAGCACCTCCTATTATGATGCCTACTGCCATGGTCATCACATTTCCTCTTGAAATAAATTCTTTAAACTCTGCTATAAATTTTTTCATATGGATCGATCATATTGCCGCATGAAACGGCACAACTCCTTTTTTTTTATTTTATTTTACTATATAACCGCATATTGAGCAAACCCGTAAACCAGGATATTTCAACCTTTTTTCACCATGGCACCGGGGAGGGAGCAAAACCTGTTCCGCATTGCGGACCGGTACTGCTGTATCGCAGAACACCGGATATTGACGATTTTAAGCCTCAGAATTATCATATAGCCGAAAAAAGAAAAAAAGGAGGGAAACCCAATGTTAAAGATAAAGACAGGAACAAGTGTTAACCCAGATCCCAGGACAGCCGGAAAGGAAGCTGCCACTCAGGTAAAAGACAACTTGCAGGATATGAAGATGGCATTCGTATACAGCGGTGTCCAATACGACCAGAAAGCGTTTCTTGCCGGAATAGCAGAGGAGCTGCCGGGAGTCCCTCTGATCGGTAATACTTCATTTACGGGAGTGATGACTCAGGACGGATTCATTTCCGGAGAAAAAGGATTCGCAGGGATAATGGCTCTGTCTGACCCGGACATGACGGTGGGAGTCTACGGGATGGCCAAAGAAGGTACGGCCAGGGAGACAGGCCATAAGGCAGCTTTGAAGGCAATGGAAGCAGCAGGCAAGGACTGTGCTCCCGACTTTTTCTACATGTCAGCTCCTTCAGGAGAAGAGGAATATTACCTGAAAGGCATAACGGAAGTGATCGGACGGGTGCCTATGTTCGGAGGCAGCGCAGCAGATAATACGATCTCAGGAGAATGGCTCATATATACGGATAAGATCGTAGAACCTGAAGGTGTTTCTGTGGCTTTCTTCTATACTGACAAAGCTTTTGCCAACAAGTTCACCGGAGCCTATCATGAGACAGCCAATGCGGGAATCATAACCAGGGTGGACGGTGACAGGACTCTTGTGGAGATCAACGGCATGAAAGCTATCGACCAGTACCGGCAGTGGACAGGTGCATCAGCAGAAGATGTGGCCGGCGGAAACCTGCTGTCATATGCCATCTGCAAGCCGCTGGGAGTAAAAGACAGGCTGGGGGATCTGGTGGCCATAAGACATCCGATGAACGGCAATGATGACGGATCGATGGCTATCGGAAACAATCTGGCGGTCAATACGGCTGTCATCCAAATGGAAGCTTCTGTAGACGAGCTCATCGGCGCCGTCGGCGAAACCCTTGAGGAACTGAAAAAGAAGATATCAGGGCCTATAGCGGGGGTACATCTGGTACACTGTGGCGGCAGACGGGCCGGTATAGGCGACAGGATAGATGAAGTCGTCGGACAGATAAAGAAAGCCATCGGAGACATCCCTTTCATAACGGAATTTACATTCGGCGAGTATGGATATGAAGATGACGGAAATAACACATGCGGAGGGCTCATGCTTTCCTTTACAGCCTTTGGAGCTTAGCCTCACAATGCAGGCAAAAAACAGCAGAGGCGTCATGAGCGCAGCAGAAAAGAACCGACAGCTTGTATGATAATATGAAAGGAGAATGTACCATGAAAATGATGATTGACGGCAAAAAAGCTGACAGTGTCAGCGGAGAAACTTTTGATATAATAAATCCTGCTACAGGAAAAGTAATAGACAGCGTTCCTAAGGCTACGGCAGAAGATATCCGGATGGCGGTGACGGCTGCCGTAAGGGGCCAGAAGAAATGGGCCAGAGTACCTGTTTCCCAGAGAGCAGATATACTGTACAAATTTATAGATATAGTAGAAGAAAATAAAGAATCCCTTGCTCAGACACTTTGCGCTGAAAACGGCAAACCCATAAGCGAAGCAAGGGGTGAGATAGCCAACATCAGGATAGCTTTTTCCGGTTTCATCGAACACGCCAAACATTATTACGGAACTATAATACCTCCGGGAACAGAAGCCGGACAGGAAAAGCATATGCAGCTTGTGACCAGAGAGCCCATCGGAGTGGTGGCATGTATCATCCCGTTCAACTTCCCGTGTGATCTCTTTGACCAGAAAGTAGCTCCGGCTCTGATGATGGGCAATGCCGCCATCGTACTGCCGTCTTCAGACAATCCGCTGACACTGATGACTCTGACAGAAATGCTTACAGATGCTGGCGTTCCTGATGGAGTCATACAGTGCCTGACGGCTCCGGGAGCCGTAAAGGATGCAGCGGTTTTGGATCCAAGAGTACATCTTGTCACGCTTACCGGAAGCACTCAGGTTGGCATTGAAACGGCCAGGCTGGCTGCGGAAAACCTGACTCACACAGCCCTCGAACTGGGAGGAAATGACGCTTTCATCCTGCTTGATGACGGTGATGTGGATCTGGCAGTGGAAGAAATGGTTTGGGGACGTATGTATAATACGGGACAGGTATGCTGCGCCAGCAAGAGGTTCCTGGTACATAATTCCATCAAGGATGAATTTACCCGTAAAGTGGTGGAAAGGATCAAACAGCTCAGGGTCGGGGATCCCAGTGAGGAGGACACTCAGATAGGCTGTCTGATAAGTGAAAAAGCTGCCATCAAGGTAGAAAAGGAAGTGGAGCGTACTGTGGAGCAGGGCGGCCGCATAATCCTGGGAGGAAAGAGGAATGGTGCATTTTATGAACCTACTGTCATAGCCGATGTTCCAAAAACTGCCGATGTAGCTAAAGATATGGAGATATTCGGACCTGTAGTGCCAGTCATAGGATTTGATACAGATGATGAGGCTATCGAGATAGCAAACAATTCTGTATTCGGTCTGTCAAGCTGTGTATTTTCAAGGAATCAGAAGAGAGCCTTCAGAGTGGCCTCTGCCATGGAGGCCGGAGGGGCCGTTATCAACGGAGCCAGTTTTTTCAGAGCTTTTGAAATGCCGTTTGGCGGCTGGAAGCACAGCGGCATAGGTACAGAAGGTGTAATGTCCACTTTTGATGAGATGACAAGAGTCAAAAATATAGTGCTTAAAAATATCATAGACTGATCGTACAGACAAAAAAGCTGCCGGACATTGCTTGCTGATGATCCGGCAGCTTTTTTTCATTTCATTCTATGTAGCCCATGGCCTTTGATATTTCAGATGCGGTTTTCATAACATATTCGGATATCTCTTCAATCCTGTCATCGGTGATGACATGTTTATCGCCGCTGGCGCTGACGGCTGCGATTATATCACCTCTGTAGTCATAGACGGGAGCGCCTATACATCTGTGGTTTTTTTCAAATTCTCCGTCGTCCATGGCCCAGCCGTTCCTGCGGACTTTCGCAAGTTCGCGGTGGAGAGCATCCAGGCCGGAAATGGTCTTTGGCGTGAACTTTATGAAACTGCAGTCTTTCATTATATCGTTCACTTGTTCCCGTGAAAAATTGGAAAGCAGGCACTTGCCGAGAGAAGAACAATAAGCGTTCACTTTCTGGCCGATGTTGACAAAAAGACGGGCAGGGGACACAGTGTCTATCCGTTCAACATAAAGGACCTTGTCTCCGTCAAGTATTCCCAAATATGATGTCAGCCCAAGGTGAGAAGCCATTTCTGACACATAAGGCCTTGCCTCGGTCTGGAGTTCCAGGCCGGTTATGAAGCAGCTTGCAACTTCGATACATTTAAGTCCGATCTTATATTTTCCAGCCTCTGTCTTCATCAGGTATCCGCGCTCTATCATGGTGGATACTATCCTGAAAGCAGTGCTCTTGTGAAGCCCGGTCCGTTCGGCGATCTCGGTGATACCGAGGCCGTTTTGCTCAACTGCTACTGCCTCCATTATGTCAAACGCTCTTTCGATGGACTGTACGCTATTTCTGTCTTCTGTCATGTCATACCTCCGGTCAGCCTAAAAATAGTCAAGTTCAGTCATTATCCTGTCCCATGGGAAACCGACGACGGTGTTAAAATCTCCTTCGATTTTTTCGGTAAAGCGGGAAAAATATCCCTGGACAGCATATCCGCCTGCTTTATCGTAGGCTTCGTCGGTCAGCAGATAGGCGCGCAGCTCTTCATCACTGTAATCTGTAAACCATACCTTTGTGACTTCTGTAAATACTCTGGCATTCATGGCCCCGGATTCTACCAGAGCGACACCTGTGGCAACATAGTGCCAGGTACCCCTTAAGGCTGAGAGCATACGGAAGCCATCGTCAAAATCTTTTGGTTTTCCCATGATCTCATCTTTATATACTACCGTATCTGCGGCAATGATGATGCTTCCGTCTGTTATGCGGCTGTCACCGCTGCTTTCTACCGCTTTTGCTTTCTTTAGGGCAAGGAACATCACGGTTTCTTTCATTCCGCCTATGGCAGGCAGATTTTCATCTATTTCTGCCGGACATATTATCGGGTCAAGACCGTGTGCCCTCATCATTTCTATTCGCCGTGGAGAACCGGAAGCCAGGATGAATTTTCTGCTGGACATGGTGTGCGCCTCCTGAGAAAGGGTTTGTTATATTATCGCATAAAAATGAAAAAATGGAAATACTAAAATCATAAGTAAAAGTGAGGTCGCCAATGAAAAAAGAACCTGAAAAGAAAGATATAGCCAAGGCTTATGGCAAATATGCAAAACAGTTCACGCCAAAACCCAAATACTTTTTAAACTGTCTGAGAGCTTTTGGGACAGGAGGGGCGATCTGCGCCCTGGCACTGAGGTATCAGAATTTTTTGACGGATAATGGCATACCACAGGAGGATGCAGGCATTTTCGTGACACTTACCCTCATAGCGGCGGCACAGATCCTGACAGGCATTGGCGTTTTTGATGTGATAGCCAAATTCGCAGGGGCCGGGGTCATAGTGCCTATAACCGGATTTGCCAATTCAATGGTGGCTCCGGGACTGGAATATAAAAAGGAAGGCCCTGTGCTGGGAGTAGGTTCAAAGATGTTCAGCGTAGCCGGGCCGGTACTGGTATGCGGCATAGCAAGCGCCATGGCGGTGGGCGTTATATACTGGCTCATAGAAAAAATATGATCGCATATAAGGGGACATAAAATGGAATATAAGAAAATAGGAAAACAGACTGTAAAGTTTGCAGAAAAGCCGATCCTGGCCGGCAGAGGAAATGTGGCCGGCGAAAAAGAGGGACAGGGTCCGCTGGCCAGATACTTTGATATGGTCCTTGAAGATGATATGTTTGGCCAAAAGTCATGGGAAAAAGCAGAAAGCAAGATGCTAAAGGAAGCCATGAACAAGGCAGTCTCACGCTCAGGCCTGGAGAGGGACAAGATTGACGCCATGCTCAGCGGAGATCTGCTCAATCAGCTGATGTCCTCATCGTTTACTGCCCGAGATATGCATATCCCTTTTCTGGGCTTGTACGGAGCCTGCTCCACAATGACCGAGTCTCTGCTGCTGGGGTCAATGCTCATAGACGGAGGGTTCGCCCGCAATGTGCTTGTGGGAGCTTCAAGCCATTTCTGCACGGCGGAAAGACAGTTCAGGATGCCTGTGGAGCATGGCAACCAGAGACCGCCTTCGGCTCAGTGGACTACTACCGGTGCAGGCGCACTGGTCATATCGTTGGATGACAGTGCAGATAAGGGACACAGGGTAAAAATAAGAGCCGAGTCTGCCACCATAGGCAAGGTAATAGATGCAGGGATCAGAGACGCCAATCAGATGGGAGCTGCCATGGTACCTGCTGCAGTAGATACACTGCTCAACCATCTGGAGGATACCAGACGGCCCCTTGAATATTACGACCTGGTAGTTACGGGCGATCTTGGCTTCATAGGGAAGGATATAATGAAAGATCTCCTAAAAGATGCGGGTTTAAACGAAAAAAGCATATTTACCCGTTACGATGACTGTGGAGCGATGATATTCAGCAAAGATCAGGATGTCCACGGAGGAGGCAGCGGATGCGGCTGCTCGGCGGTAGTCTTTACAGGTTACCTGATGAAACAGATGGAAGAGAAAAAAATAAAACGGCTTTTGCTGATGTCTACGGGGGCTTTGCTTTCTACTATTTCACCCATGCAGGGTGAAAGTATTCCGGGTATTGCTCATGCCGTTTCCCTGGAGGTGGATTAAATGGAATATGTATGGGCGTTTGTTATAGGAGGTCTCATTTGTATGGCCGGACAGATATTGATGGATGCCACTGCCCTGACAGCGCCAAGAATATTGGTGCTCTTTGTATTATCAGGCGTTGTGCTGGAGGCCGCGGGCCTTTATCAGCCTCTTGTGGATCTGGCAGGAAGCGGGGCTACCGTGCCGCTGCCCGGTTTTGGGTATAATATGGCAAAAGGAGCCATGGAAGGGGCAAAAAACGGATTTCTCGGAGCAATAACCGGACCCGTTGGATCGGGTGCGGCAGGGATTGGCACAGCCCTTGGCCTGGGCTATATCATATCCCTTATATTTAATCCCAGATCGCCCAAGAGATAGCCTTTTGGACCAGATGGCCTGCTGACTGGCCAGACGGCACAGATCATGCGCACAAGGACAATGGATGTCCTTATCAAAGAAGCAGGAAGCACCCTGATATGCCGCAGATTGACATGCCCCTCCTTATATGGTAAAATTTACCACATAAGGAGGGGACATGGATAGGGAGATCATATACATTCTGGCAGTTGTCAATTTGACTTTGGGCTTTGTGCTTGTCTATGGATGCAAAAATCCGTACAGGGGGAGAAAAAGGAGAAAATAAAATATGCCTGCGGCAGCAGACCGCAGACAACCAAGAGGGCAAAAGTTTTTCTGCTTTTAGAAAGCAGCTTTTTACAAGAGATATAGGACCGCATGATCCGTTCTTTATATACATGAGAAAGCCCCTCCGGGGCATACCGCCGGAGGGGTTTATCTGCGGCCTGAGACGCCCGCCGGGGCGTCTTCGTTTATTTTGCTGAACAACATTCGATTATCTTGTCTATCACATCGGGATATGAAAGGCCTACGCCTGCCATCATTTTTGGAAAACGGCTCACAGATGTGAAGCCCGGTATGGTGTTGGCTTCACTGAAAATGATTTCTTTGTCAGGGGTAAGGAACATGTCGATGCGCGCAAACCCTTTGCAGCCAAGTATCCTGAACAGTTTTCTGCCTGTGTCGTTGACACGCTTTTCTGTTTCCGGGTCGAGACGGCCTGGGCTATGTATCTTTGAATCTACTCCTGTATATTTCTTTGTGTAATCGAAGAAACAGCCTGTAAACAGCTCAATTTCGTCTACACGGCCGACGATCTCGACATTCTTTCCGTCTCCGATGACCGAACAGCCTACTTCAAATCCGTTGATCTTTTCCTCTATGATAAGCTCGTCATCGTATTGAAGGGCGAGGTTGACCGCATCCATCAATTCACCTGCGCTTTCTATGACGGAAATACCGTAGGACGACCCTGCCCTGACAGGCTTGACGAACAGCGGGTAGGTCAGGTCTGCGGTGGCCTCTCTGACAGTGGCTTCATCAAAATCCCTGGTCAGGAAGCAGGCCTTGGGGACTGCGATCCCGGCAGCTTCTGCCAGTACATGAGCTCTGTATTTATCCATGCATAAGGCAGATGAGAGGGTGCCGCATCCCATCAGGTCAATGCCGGCCATTTCTATGAGGCCCTGGACGGTGCCGTCTTCCCCGTTTTTTCCGTGGAGCATGGGAAAAGCGCCGTCAAGTCTTGTAAACGCAGGCCCTTCCGGACGGAGTTCTATCAGCCCGTGGACTGCACGATCCGGCACGATATATGCCGGCGTGCAGTTTTCTTTGTCCTGCTGCCATGTATCTGCTTTGACATTTTCCGGATCACCATCGTACCTGAACCATCTTCCGTCTTCTGTGATGCCTATGGCTATGACATCGTATTTATCACGGTTTATGTTGGTAAGGACGGCATAGCCAGAGCTGAGGGAAATAAGATATTCGCTGGAGCAGCCGCCAAAAAGAACGGCTATTTTTTTCTTGTCCATCACAATACTCCTTTTTGAATAGGGCTATTTTAGATTTTCGGGGTTAAGTCCTTTGAGCTCATCGACAATGAAGATGCCGTCTTTGCGTATCAGTACATCATCAAAATATATTTCTCCTCCGCCGTATTCCGGACGCTGTATCATGACTAGATCCCAGTGTACAGCCGAATGGTTGCCGTTGTAAGCGTCCTCGTAGCACTTGCCTGGAGTCAGGTGGAAGCTGCCGCAGATCTTTTCGTCAAAGAGGGTGTCCTTCATGGGTGAAAGTACATAAGGGTTTACGCCGATGGCAAATTCTCCGAAATAGCGGGATCCGTCATCTGTATCCAGAAGGGCGTTGATCCTGTCTGTGTCGTTGGCGGTGGCCTTTATGATCTTGCCATTTTCAACTTCAAACCTTATGTTCTCAAAGGTAAATCCCTGTTCCTCAGAGAATGTGTTGTAGCTTATGACTCCGTTCATGGACTCCTTCACCGGGGCGGTGTATACTTCTCCGTCAGGTATGTTCCTGAGACCATCGCATTTGATGGCAGGGATGTCTTTGATGGAAAAAGTCAGGTCAGTCCCCGGTCCGACGATGTGGACCTTGTCGGTCCTGTTCATCATTTCTACCAGCGGATCCATGGCTTTGCTCATCTTTTTGTAATCCAGGGTACACACATTGAAGTAGAAATCTTCAAAGGCTTCCTGGGAACTTCCGGCAAGCTGTGCCATGGAAGGGTTAGGATAGCGCAGAACCACCCATTTGGTCTTGTCTACCCGGTAATCAAGGGTAGGGCTTGTTAGCTTATAGTACATATTGAGCTTGTCAGAAGGCACATCTGCAAGTTCAGAAGTGTTTTCCCCGGCCCTTACGGCTATATAAGCGTCCATGCCTTTCATCTGAAAGAGCTGGTAATCGTTGAGGAATTTTATCTGTTCTTCATCAGCTCCCAGAAGCACCTCTCTGAGGATGGAGCTGTCCCTGTGGTTTACATATGGCTTTGCACCAAGGGCGTAAGCGTCTTTGATGAGCTGTCTTACCAGCGGACGGCAGCATTGGCCTTCGTAATCGATCAGCACTTTTTCGCCTTTTTGCAGATCGCAGGAATATGAAGTAAGTAGTTTAGAAAGTTCTTTTACTCTTGGATCCATTTTTACCTCCTTAAGTCATTATATGTATATTATAACCCAAAAATATGGTAAATAAAAGGTAAAATAGCAGGTTGATAATCAAAACAAATAAATGTAAAATATATGTGCAAAACTGTTGAAAAGAGGCACAAGATGAAAACGGTTTTTTTATTGAATCCCAAAGCAGGAAAAGGCAAAGGCCTTGACAGGATAAAGGAAGAAGTAGACAGGACGGCTGAGCGGATGGGCTGCGATGCAGGAATATATCTGACAAAGTCAGTGGGAGATGCAGAAAAGTTTGCGAGACTGGCCGCAGAGGAAGCCGAAAAGAACGGCGAAGAGATAAGGCTGATTGCCTGCGGAGGCGACGGCACGCTGAATGAAGTGATAAACGGCGCAGCAGGCTTTGGATGTGCTTCGGTGGGAGTAATGCCCATAGGAACGGGAAATGATTTTGTCAGGAATTTTTCCGGAGCCGGAGATCATATGAGCGTTGAAGCCCAGATCAGAGGCCGGGTGCAGAAATGCGATCTCATAAAATACCAGGGCGTTATAGACGGACAGGAGCGGACAAGATACTGTGCAAATATGTTTAATATAGGGTTCGACTGCAATGTGGTAGACCTTACGGCGAAAGTCAAGGAATATCCGCTGTTGAAGGGTTCGCTGGCTTATCTCGTATCGGTGCTGGCCATACTGGTCAAGAAAAAGGGTGCATTGCTTAAAGTTGAGATCGACGGTGAGACGGTCCAGGACGGACCTGTACTGCTGACGGCAGTGGCAAACGGGGCTTTCTGCGGGGGAGGCGTAAAAGGACTTCCAAAAGCTGACCTGACCGATGGGCTTATGGATGCCAGCATCATATACAATGTTTCCAGGACAGAGTTTTTGAAAAAGTTTCCGTATTATGCCAAAGGTACCCATCTTGATCTTCCCGATGTGGATAAGATAGTGTATTACAGGCAATGCAGGGAAGTGGCCATAACACCGCTCAACGGCATGATGCGGCTGTGTGTTGACGGTGAGATAAGTGATGCAGGGCAGATACATATGGAGATAGTACCGGAGGCCGCAAGGATAGTCGTACCGGCAGTTCTGACTGAACAGCAGCAATGATGCTGCCTTTTGCGGGGAGCATATGACAGGATGTACAAAAGAAAGCGGGAATTTATAAAATGGAAAAAAAGACAGCCATAGTTACGGGAGCATCCAGGGGTATAGGACTGGCTACTGCAAGGATGCTGGCCGGAGAAGGATATATAGTTTACGGTTTTTCCAGGTCTGAGGGCGGGCTTAAAACGCCTGACAGGCCTTCGGATGAAGTGACAGGAAGGATTGCAGATGCGCAAGTCAAAATCACGGAGACCATACGGGAGAGTACCGGATATTCCAGTCCTGCACCCAGGTGGGTGAACTGTGATGTAACTGATGAGGACAGCATAAGGTCAGCTTTTGACAGGGTACTGGGAGAAACAGGAAGGATCGATGTGCTGGTGTGCAACGCAGGCATGGGCATTTCAGGAGCAGCAGAATTTACACCTGTAGATGATTACCTGATGGAAATGGATGTAAATGTGACAGGAGCCATAAGGTGTGCTCAGGCGGCAATCCCTGTCATGAGAGAGCAGGGAAACGGCAGGATCGTGTTCATGTCATCACTTGCAGCCATATTTCCACTGCCGTTCCAGAGCTTTTACTCGGTAAGCAAAGCATCATTAAATGCCTTCAGCGATGCTGCCGGCATAGAACTGGCGCCTTTTGGGATACAGACTTCTGCGGTGATGCTTAACGATGTAAAGACAGATTTTACGGAAAACCGCCGAAAGACAGCAACTGGCGATGACATTTACGGAGGGCGCATATCAAAGTCGGTGGAAAAGATGGAAAAATCAGAACAGAGCGGCATGTCTCCTCAGCAGGTTGCAAAGACTGTATGCTCTATTTTGAGACGAAGGAAACTGCCGTCTCACAAGATCGTCGGAGTTGGCAATGAATTTCTGGGAGTCTTATACAGGATTTTGCCGACGGACCTTATGCTGCGGCTGCTTGCCATGATATACGGATAGGCGCCTTGGGATGCGTGAGCATTATGCCGGAAGCCGGACATCGCCTGGTGATGTCTTGGAAATCGCCGGGTCAGTGCAGGACGATCCAGAGAGAAAACATC
>UQOC01000014.1 GCA_900542565.1 uncultured Eubacteriales bacterium
GGTAGCATACTACTTGAGGTTTAGGCTTTCAATGTGCCTGCTATTTGACCCTTACGCCTTTTAGCTCATTCAGGGGGAACGACTCCACCGAAAATCCATGCTACTGCTTCTATAGGGGGATGGATTTTTCATTTATAGAGCAGTCGCCAGGATTTTTGACAAATTTAGTTGTCAAAAATCCTCTGTTATCATATTTTTTCTCCCCCTGATTTCATTTTATTTGCCAGATCAGGGGGAGCCCATCCCCCTGAAAGTTCTTTTTTAATGGAATCAGGGGGAGCACATCAGCCGCCTAAGATTTCCCTAGGAGCACATCAGCCGCCTAAGATCTCTCCGGGACGACTCAGCCGCCTAAGTTTTCCTCATATTTCTTCCGTTCACAAACATATCATACAAAAGGATGTTCACCATATCCTGCCATTCCGATCTGTCCGTCTGCCCAGCCGGCCTGCCCGTCCATCGTCACCTTGCACCACTGATGAGTCCACTGATTGGGATTCACATGTTCCCACTTGTAACCCATACATTCCAATACCATGCCCAGAGCCCTTGTAGCACCCGCACACGAATATTCGCCTTTTATAAATACTCCATATGCCTGGCTGTAATCGCTGCCTTCGGTAGTATATGTCGCCTTGCTGCAATATGCGCTGACCGCTTGAGCCGCTTTGGCCACACGCTCAAGATCAGTCCCTTGCGTACCTATGCCTGCTGCTATCTGCTGCGCCACAGCCCTGGCCTGCGCCTGCTTTTGGGCGCTGGAAAGTCCTGTATTCGAGGATTGTCCTGACCCGCCGCCAGAGCTTCCCGCTCCCCCAGTACCGGATCCTGCTGCCCCGGTCCCGGTCTGACCGCCATAGTATGTTGCAGCCTCCGTTGTTGCGCTGACCGGTGCCTCTGGCAGCGGGCCTTCAAAATCTTTTTCGTCCATCGTGACCACTGCCGTCACTTTGTAATATCCAGTCGTCTTTGCCGCCAGTCCCGTGTGGGTGTAGCTGGTCTCTGTGATCCCCTCAGCGACAGCCTCATAGCTGCCGGACTCCTTATCTGAGTAATAAACGATATAGGATACTGCCGGTGCAGAACCGTCCGCATTGGTGTTTTCTTCCTGATATTGCTGCCACGAAAGTATGACCGATGATGTGCCGCCGGCTTTCGCTTCAACAGATGCGACCTGCCCGATCTGCGGTGTTTCGGTGACGAAAGTCACCGGTTCCGAAGGCTCTGAACAGACATCCTCTTTATCATCCTCATCCACTTCATAAATGGCGGTCACGGTAACCTGATACTCGGTACCCGCTTTCAGTCCCTGTATCGAAGCCGCCGCTTCGTCCGTATCTATGATCTGGCATACTGTACCGGTGACAGCTCCGGTGTCTCCGGCGTTTTCGGCGACTTCGGCGGCTTCAGCTGCTCCGGTGGCTCCGGCATACCGGGCTTCTATGACGGATACTTCGTAGGCCGTCGCCCTTTCCACCTCTTTCCACGACAGCTCGGCGGTGTGCAGGCTTATGGCCGCCGCCTCAACACCCTCCGGCGTGTCAAGAGAGCCGGGTACGGAGGAACACCCTGAAAAAAGGAAAATGAGCAGGGCGATAACAGCAAGGGCTCTGACCGTATATATCCAGACTTTGTTGGGTTTCTTTTTCATAGGTACGCCTCCTTTTTTCAGAAATCTATATGTTTATAATATGTGTCTGTGACAGAAATGTCAAGACCGCTCGGCAACTCGCCGGACAGGTGTTTTACATGGATCTGCCGGTTTAAGCCGGCCTTTTTTTCTTGCTTGCATCACAGCTTTATCTGCCTTGTTGCTACAGTCTGCCTGAATGCCCGGTCATGTTCCACAAAGATCATTGACGGTGAATATCCTGCGATCAGATCCTCGATCTGCATCCTCGAATAAATGTCAATGTAGTTGAGCGGTTCATCCCATATATACAGGTGTGCTCTCTGGCAGATACTCCCGGCAAGCAGGACTTTTTTCTTTTGTCCCACCGAAAGTTCTCTCAAGTCCTTTTCAAACTGGCCCCGGTCAAAGTCCATCTTTCTCAAGACCGTTTTGAATAAGCTTTCATCTATCCCCTTTCTGCCGGCAAAGTCTGAAAGAGTTCCTTCAAGGAAAGAGGCGTCCTGAGGCACATAAGAGATAACGAGACCTGAACCTGTGTTTATAGTGCCCGAATATCCAGGAGCGCCGGCGCTATCGTGCCCCACATCCATATTTGCCAGAAGTTTTATCAGGCTGCTCTTTCCGCTGCCATTGCCTCCGTCAAGGGCGATCCTGTCGCCGCAGCATACCTCAAAAGACAGAGGGCCGCATACTTGCTTGCCACCATAAAATATTACAAGGTCAGTAACGGAAATCATCCTTCGGGCACGGTATTCCATCGGGAAAAGTTTCAGCGGTTCGGTCTTTTCCGCATTTTTCAGCAGTCCTGCTTTTTCATCAGCAGCCTTCTGCTGCCTGCTTTGTATGGATTTGGCTCTTTTCATCATTTTGGCTGATTTATGGCCGATATATCCTCTGTCTGCCGGGCCGCAGCCATATTTCGACGATTCGACCCTGCCGGCCCATGCACCTGTCTGTCCGGCCGCTTTCCGCAACCTGTCTATATCCTTTTGCAGCCTCCGGTCCTGAGTAGTCTCTGCCATCTGCCGCCTTTGGAAATTTTCATACCATGAAGAAAAATTTCCGCTCTGTACTTCTATATCTGATCTGTTCAGAGAAAGTACATGATCTATACAAGAATCCAGAAATTCACGATCATGGGACACCAGGATAAAGCCTTTTTTCTTTTCCAGATATGAGGCAACAGCCTGCCGGCCTGCGGCGTCCAGATGGTCAGTCGGCTCATCGATCAGAAGAAAATGCCCCTCATTCAGAAAGAGAGCCGCCAGCATCACTTTTGTCTGCTGGCCTTTTGAAAGAGTCTCATATGGCTGCCATAGTACATCCGCAGCAACCCCCAGCAGGGACAGTTCTTTTATTATTTCCCAATCCCGGGCATTCGGGCAGATGCCTGCCAGCACCTCGTTTGTAAGCAGACTCTCATCTTCGGCCTGATATGGAAAATAATCGAAAATGACCGATGAACTTATTTTTCCCTCATAAGCATACATGCCCATAAGCAGCTTCAGAAATGTTGTCTTTCCGCGGCCGTTGCGCCCTATGAACCCCAGCTTCCAATCTGTATCTATCTTAAAGTTCACATTCTCAAATATATTTTCATATCCGGACGGATACGAGAATGTGAGGTTTTCCACTTTTATCATTGACATTGAACATCCCTCCCTTTGTCCTGAGCCGCCATGCTTTGAAGTGCATTTCGCACCCTGCCTTTTTACAGCCATGACAAAAGCCGCAAGAAAGTATCCTGCGGCTCATATAGGCTAAAATATATTATGGTTATATATGGCAACTTTCTCACAGCATCAGCAATAACACCTCAGGCCAGCTGTCCCGAAAGCGTTACCGCATATTTAATTACTTTCTGCAAGAAAAATTGCGCATCCTTTCACCTCTTTTGCATTTATTATGGCAACATCATAGCACAAAGCCGGGGGCCATGCAAGATATAAAGCTGATTTTCCGGCGGGAACGATAACAGGATATCCATCTTTTATATTACTTTTGGCTTTTATCTTTATTTTTCCGGATATTTCTCCAATATCTCCCGCAGGAAATGTCCATATTCACGCACCACGGCCTCAGGCCTGCCGATAAGGACTCCGCCTCCAAGGCCCGTCACCCATCCAAAGAACTGAGGGCTGACAGAAACAGTAACGATTATGCTGAAGTGCTCTTCATCCCGTGGTATGATGGTAATGTCAGTGCCGAACCTGTCCAGCACCACTCCTATCATGGCCTTTTTGCAGTTCAGCGTAACTTTCTCATCTCTTCCTCCGTACATGCCAAAGGTCTTTCTGGAATAAGAAGGAAGATCAAATCCCTCAAACTGCTCTCTGCCCAGACGGAACTTATCCGTCACGGAAGTGTTCCTCATCTTGTCTACACGATAATGTTTTATCTTGCCCGACTCCTCATCGTAGGCGATGAGATAATAGTTTTCGTCTTCCCATGAAAGGGCCCACGGGCTGACCATATACCAGCTTCCACCGTGTTTTGGAACGAGCTGTTTGTCCAGATTCCACTCGGTATATCGGAATTTTATCTGGCGGTTGGCAGAGATCGCTTCGTGGATATGATCCACATTGTAATATATCGTCTCGTTGCCGGTCTTGGTCCTGTTGAAGATGTAGACTTCACGCTGCAGCTGCTTGGCCTGGTTTTCGCTGACCAGCTTTTCGATCTTTCCTATCAGCTCACGGGATTTTTTGGCCGTGATGAACTTGGACGCCTGGACTGCGTCCACCAGCAGCTTGACCTCCGGCAGTTCAAAATCCCTGGAGCCGATGTAATAGCCCGGCCTGTCACCGCCTCTCACACGCACGATGTCGAGTCCGTATTCGGTCAGGGTCCCGATGTCGCTGTAAACGCTTTTGCGCTCGCATTCCATGCCATAAGATCTCAAAGCTGACACAAGGTCTTCTGAGGACATTATGTTTTCTTCGTCGGTTCGCTCCAGGAGTATTTTCATGAGATAAAGCATCCGGAGTTTGGTGTCTGAAACGGCCATCTCTTCACCTCGTTTCCATTAAGGGTCAATCTGATTTTACTACAATCGGCCTTGCTTCTCAAGCTTCCATGTAGTCCATATACTCTTCTTCTGTGGCGAATAATATGTATCTGCCGCCGACCTTTCCCATATATCCCGCATAAGTAATATATCCGCTCATTTTGATCTCCTTTCTCGCTTTTCTGAGAGGCTATTTCTTTCTTATGCTTATATTATCCATAAAGCAGTGTCCAAGATTTGGGACAGTGAGGCCGGGCGGCCGCCGGTGGCAGGTGTCATTACACCGGTTCGAGGCAAGGGTGGCTCCCCCTGAAACTTATGTTTTGTCAGATTCAGGAGGAGCGGCTACACCGGAAATGGATTTTTTTGCTGATCAGGGGGCCGCATTCCCCCTGATTCCTTTAGATAAAGGCCTTTGGTGGGAGCGAAGAAAGGGAGTGAGGGATATTATTGACTAAGTTTTTACTGTTTTGACAAGTTTACTTGTCAATATTGGGCCGCTTGGACGATAAAGACTCCCCCTAAATGTCCGTTCATTCTCGGTTTTGGTGTAGTCGCTCCCCCTGCATGGCTGTTTTTTCTCCGTTCCGGTGTAGTTGGTTATCCGGCGCCTTGGCAGTCCATACATTTTTTGAGCTCCTACGATCATTGTAGAGTCCGCCCCTGCAAGAGCGATGAATATCGTTGAGAATGTAGGATTTGGGAAGGAAAAATTTACATATATTGTTAATTTCCTTCGTTTTTTCAAAAACACATAGATCAGGCAAATACTGCAAAAAAGTAGGCCATAATAATTTGTAGGGTTGCTGCCCTACATTTTAGTCATTTTTTTGATATTAACAGGATATGCCTACATTTCATGCATAATCACGGAAAAGCGGAGTTGGTATGAGAGGCCAGTCGTCGGCGCTCCGGCCAGGACAAGCTGCGGTCACGGTCATTCCTAAGTTTTTCATGATCCTGTATCTTCGGAAGCGGCACCATCACCCACTTTCCGTACATGGTGGCTTTCTGCTCGGCCCTGCTGTTCACCGTCTGGTCCCTGGGGATGAAGGATGGCTCAGGTACAATGCAGCAAAAGTAAGGTGGTTGATGATCTTTTCCATACGGCTGTCCTCACAGGGCAGCCATTCGTTGTATTTTTCAAGAAGATCAGCAAAATATTCCGGTCTTGCCCGGTCTATCACATACAATTCTTCGTATATTTCTGGCCATTTCCAGCGAAGCTCCGAATCAATTTGCCCTGCCAGTAAGCGGCTGATGTCATCAAAGGAACGGAGGATAGTTTCACGGTCGAGTTCTTTGTCCTTTTCCATCTGCATGATAGCTGCCATGATACTGTCGGAATATATGGAAACGATATGAGGGAATCCGTCGGCCCATTTTCGTGAAAGTACGCCCAGGACAGTCTCCGTGGCTTCTCCCATCCTGTCCTCCTGCACATAGATCCTGAGACGGTACAGTTTTTTGGGGATGCCTTCTCCGGCATGTGCAAGTCCGTCCGGAATGTCAAATCCGCTTCCCCTGTCCATCGTGCCGCATATGGAGCACGCCCTCGGCTCTGTCTCCCCCATCGAAGGGTACAGGAGCCTTCCGTCTTTTTCTTCTGAAATAAAAGAAGTCCTGCCGCATACGGGGCAGCTGTAGTGAGGCGGCAGCGGGTCTATCTCCGTCAGGCCGGTCAGATAGGCCGTCAGTGTGGATGTCGCAGGGCTGTCTATATAAAACATTATCCCCTTTTCTCTCAGGGAGCCGGCAAGGTCGGCCGCAGTCAGATAAAACGCCGCCGCGTCCAACTGGCATATTTCCCTGAATTCTCCGGTCAGTCTCCTCCTGATGGCGACGGGCAGCCTGTAGCCATATTTTCTGCGGGCGGCTTTCAGGCACATATCCTTTAGTCTGTGAAAATCAGCTGTTTTGATCTTTTCTTTCATCGGTCATCTCCTCCATGGCATAATATATCGAAATGAATGGGATGGTTTTGTCCCACGGCGGAAAATATGATATTATGTAGTTGATCGAAAGATATGGCCCTGTGCCGCTGAAAGGAGCTACCATGTTTTATTTTTCCAAATCGAGATATTGCAGATTCTGCCAGTGCCCTAAGTCGGTCTGGCTCCAAAAGAACAAACCGGAGGAAGAAGTCCTGTCCGATGATGTCTTTACCCGCATGACTACCGGCAACGAGGTGGGAGATCTGGCCATGGGCATTTTCGGCGACTATGTGGAAGTCACCGCATACAAAGAGGACGGACGCCTTGACCTTGAGGCCATGACCGGGCGCACCGCCGAAGAAATGGCCAAAGGTACGCCGGTGATCTGCGAGGCTTCTTTCATGTATGAGGGGCTGTACTGTGCCGTCGATATACTGAGAAAGACCGATGGCGGCTGGGCGATCTACGAGGTAAAGAGCAGCACCCACGACGACAAGAAGGTATATTTTAAAGACATCGCCTATCAGCGATATGTTCTCGAAAGGTGCGGCGTCAATGTGACCGGAACCTATCTGATGGTCATAGATAACAGTTATATCCTGGATGGGGAGCTGGACATTTCAAGGCTTTTCAAGATCACCGATGTCTCATCACAGATAAGCGATGATTTCTCCAAGGTCCCGGAAAACCTCAAAAAGGCGAAAGAGATCCTCTCCATGGCTGATGAGCCGGACATCGACCTTTCCGTGAACTGCCTTGACCCGTACAAGTGCTCATTCTGGGACTACTGCACTCGCGACCTGCCCAGGCCATCTGTATTTGACATATATAACCTCTGGAAGAGCAAGAAGTTCCAATTGTACCACATGGGAGTCACAACCTTTGAGGACCTGGAAAGAGTCGCTCCTTTTACAAACAAGATACAAAAACGCCAGGTGGAATACGGCCTCCACAACAGGGGCACCTATGTGGAAAAGGCTAATATACGGAAATTCCTGGCGGAGCTGCATTATCCTCTTTATTTTCTGGACTTTGAGTCGGTGCAGCCTGCAATCCCGGTGTATCAGCACTCAAAGCCGTATGCCCAGATACCTTTCCAGTATTCGCTCCATTATATAGAAAGAGAGGGCGGCAGTCTGGAGCACAGGGAATTTCTCGCCGAGTCAGGCACCGACCCACGCCGCGCCATCGCTGAAAGCCTGTGCGAAAACATACCGGAAAACGGCTGTATCCTCGCGTACAACAAGGCCTTTGAATGTACCCGCATAAAAGAGCTTGCCGGACAGTTCCCGGACCTCTCAGGCCACCTGATGACTATAGAAAAACATATCATCGACCTGGTGGCGCCTTTCCGAGAAGGAGCATATTATAACCGGGCAATGGGCGGCTCCTTTTCTATCAAGAGCGTGCTGCCTGCCATCTTTCCTGATGATCCGGGCCTCGATTATCACAATCTGGAGGGCGTCCATAACGGCACTGAGGCCATGAACATCTTTCCTCAGATGGAGTTCATGGATGAGGACGAACGGGAAACCGCCCGCCGCAACCTGCTCAAATACTGCGAACTGGACACCTATGCCCTGGTGAAGATCTGGCAGGAGCTGGTCAGAGTCTCGGCGGAGGACTGACGGGGAAGTCGAAAACTCCGTCTTGATGTTTAGTGCAGGATTATATAAAATAAAGTAAACAGATTACAGCCTACATCGCAGCAGAATATCTGATTCCAGAGGTGAAGGATATGTTAGATTTTTCTATATTAGAAACATACAGGGAGAATAACCGTATAGAAGCCAAGAAAGCCCTGGGTGGACTGCCGGAAAGTATCTGGGAGACCTATTCTGCTTTTGCCAACACTATGGGCGGGATAATCCTGCTCGGCGTCGTAGAGCAGAAAGACAAGACCCTGTCGGCCATTGACCTGCCTGCTCCGGAAAAACTCATCAAGGAGTTTTGGGATATGGTCAACAATCCAAAAAAAGTCAGCGTAAATATACTTTCCTCCAAAGATGTATTTGTTCAGGACGCTGACGGTCACAGGATAGTCGTGATCAATGTCCCACGGGCGGACCGGGCTTACCGTCCTGTATATATCGACGGCAACCCTCTTTGCAGCTATCGCCGCAACGGAGAAGGCGATTATCGCTGCACCAGAGAAGAATATCAGGCCATGGTCCGGGATTCTTCCGTAAAGACACAGGATATGCTCATCCTCACAGAAATGGACCTGAGCGTTTTTAACAGGGAAAGCATAGACAGCTACCGCCGTCGTATGCGCCTTTCCCGTCCCGGCCATGTATGGGAAAGTCTGGCCGATGAAGATTTCCTGCTGCGTATCGGCGCAGTAGCTATCGGCGACGACGGCAGAAAGCACCCAACCTCCGCCGGTCTGCTGATGTTCGGAAACGAATATGAGATCGTAAGAGAATATAACAATTATTTTCTTGATTATCAGGAGCGATACGACGATTCGACCCGCTGGACCGACCGCATAGTCTCATCATCGGGCGAATGGAGCGGCAACATCTATGACTTTTATTTCAGGGTATATAACCGGCTGACTCAGGATATAAAGGTTCCTTTTAAGATCAAGGACGGCGTGCGCATAGACGATACTCAGGTACATCAGGCTCTGCGTGAAGCTCTGGCCAACTGTCTCGTAAACGCCGATTACTACGGCCGTCAGGGGGTTGTGATAATAAAGAGCCGTGACGGCATATCTCTATCAAACCCCGGCGGTTTCAGGGTGGAAATAGACGCTGCCAGATCCGGCGGAGTTTCCGATCCCAGAAACGGCAACCTGTTAAAGATGTTTAACCTGATAGATATAGGAGAGCGGGCCGGCAGCGGAATACCCAGCATTTTTTCCATATGGAACAGCCAGGGCTGGACAGACCCGGTCATCATAGAAAATTTTGAACCTGAGCGCATAACCCTTTCTCTTGAGTTTGAGGAAAGCGACAGCGGTAACGGCAATGGTGGAAAAATCGGCGATAAAAAATCGGCGATAAAAATCGGCGATAAAAAATCGGCGATAAGCTCCGCACGCAAGGAAAAGATCATCGAATATCTTACGGACCACGGCAGCGCAAGGTCCTCTGAGATCGCAGAATATGTCGATCTGCGGCCTTCCCGTGTCCGTGATTATCTGGGCGAACTGGTCAGAGAAGACATCGTCGTGGCCGAAGGAGCCAACAGGAACCGCACTTACAGGCTGAAGTGGTAGGGGCGGTAGAAACTGGCGGCTGGTTTGTGCGTTTTGATAAGGAAATACGCTGATAACTTGGAATATGTCTCTATGGAATTTTCTAGTCCGGCAAGGAGAAAATTTTATTATATCGGTTAATTTCGCAATAATAGCAATCAAGAAGCAGGAGGAAAAGACATGGTCAACACAATTCCATTTATCGATATGCGCAGATCACCCGAAGATTCCATCAACTGCTGGATTGTCTATCTGTTACCATTTAATAAACAAACACATATCGACGATGACACTATCTATGCTCTTCAGCAAGCATGCATTGACAACAACATCTTTGGTATGGGATGGAATCTGGGAGATAAGATGCTTACCTTTGGTACTACTATCCAGGACGGCATAGAGGAATATAAATCACTCCATAGCTACGATTCCAAGATGGAAAAAGCTTTGTCCAACTATGCGAAGATCCAAAAGGGTGACTATATCCTGATGCGTCTGAAAAATGGCCATTACTATATAGGTAGAGCATCTGAATCACCGATCTATATACAACAAAAGGAATTTCCTTTTTCTTATTTCTCATGGGGCTGTCATGTAGACAGATGGGAGGAATTTATTTCAGATGTAGATGTACCGTCGGGAATTAAAGGCCGGCTTTCTCAACGCCGGCATCCTACAATACAGCGAATTGCTGATTATATACTCAGGCTGCTGGTCATGAAGCTCTACGAGGATCGTGCAAAGGAGCGTGCAACTGTACCGCAATTTTCCATACCTAAAATCCGGATCACCCAGAATAACTTCGTCCGTTGCCTGGATTACCGGCAGTTAGAGGATATGGTGGCTCTGTATATATGGGAGAGACATGGTGACCGTGGATATATGCTGCTTCCCTCATCAGGAAAAATAAATCAGATGAAATATGAATTTCTGTTTATCAATGTCAATGATCCGAAACAAAAGCCTATTACCTGCCAAGTCAAAAATCAGGAAAATATTAACATTGAAAAATACCGCCAAGAGAGCGGATATGAGTGTATCTATTTATTCAGCGGACGGTGGGATGACGAGGAGGCTGCAAATAAACAAAAGCAATGTGATTCTAATGTCAAGATCATTACTCATAGCGGGCTTTTTGAATCTCTTTGCCACCATCCTATTTTCAATGACCAGTTCTATCGGATAGATAGAGGTTCTGAAATATCTATCGAAGATCTTGCATCAGAACTGCGCAAGCAGGGCTATGAATGCATAGGAGATAAGCTTGGATCAAAAAGACGCAGGCAGAAAGCTTATGCATATGATGGAGCAGACAGTCTTTACTTTGTGGCTTCCAATGGATTATTCTATTCTGAGGAAGTTGGAGCATTGGTCTGTACCGGGGGCGATTACACCCCGGAAGAGATTGACACACTGCAAAATGATCTTGCCAGCTGTCTCCTAAGCTATGACAAACTGAGCAAGAGTTATCCTTGATTGAGAACTATTGTCAACTGTAACGCAAAACCACTGTTAATGTTAGTCCATATAGTCGAATACAGTGTACCCATCGCACTTAAAATAAGCGTAAGCGGCGGGGATCCATTATCCTTGTCGCTTGCTGTTTTAATCAGCATAAAACTCTTTCAGGTCGTCGAGCCGTAACAGGGCTGCTTTCTGCCCGAAGCCTGCGCCCACATCAATGTCGATCCATGTCCCGGTTTTTATGATCTTTCCGTCATATTCCTCTCCGAAGAATATGGTCGGTGTATGCCCGAAAACCGTTATGATATCATCAAAATACTCTGTCTCAAGCTCAGGTGATGTCCATAGAAAGTCGTCTGCCGAGTATTGGGACATTTTCTTTCTTTTATCGAAATTATCAATTCCCGAATGGACGAGGAGAAAATCTCTGCCTCCTGCGGTTATCGCCTCGTAAAGCGGCGCTTCCCTGAGATAGTCCAATATATCTTGCACGGTCTGTGGGGATTCTCTGTGGAGCTGCCTCATAGTTTTCAGTGTTACATCGCCGCCGTTTTGGATGTAGTTATTTAACAGTTCTATTTTCTCAGCTGTGATCTCCTGTATGCTTTCGTTTGTGATGTGGTCAAAGACGAAAGCGCACGACAGGAGCATGACCTCGTGATTGCCGAGGATGAGCTGGGCGTTCGGCTGCTCCAAAAGCCAGCCGAGTATTTCTACTCCGCCGTCACCGTTGCGGTCGACCACATCTCCCAGTATATAAAGCCAATCGCCTGGGCCGAAGCCCGCTTTCTGCAAGAGTTTTTTCAGTTGTGCAAGTTCCAGACCGTGCAGGTCGGATGTGACATATACGGACATGCAAGTTCTCCTTATTTGTACGATTGTTTTTTTAAGACTGACTGTTGATGTGCTTATTTAGCCGACTTGCTTTGTTCTTTTGCTTTTCTTTTTTCCGCTATTTCTATCCAGATTTTATTCTCTTTGTCTAAAGGCATTTCATTTTCTTTTAAATCATTTCGGAAAGCATCCTGAACTTTTTTATACTTTTCATAATCATTCCATTTGCTCCATGTGACCGAAAGTATTTGGGTTATTTTCTCATCATTTTTGTAGCATGCCTTAAGCCCTTTAATTACATAGCTGTCTATCGGAATATGGAAAGCTGCTTCAAAAGCATATAGATTGTCCTTATACCATTCAACATATTTTTTAAGGCCTTTTCCTGGATAATCATAACCGATGAATGCCTCATATATCAATGCCAGATATTTCATCGTCATATTGACCCATTTCTGCGCTATGCCACATGTAAAGTGC
This sequence comes from uncultured Eubacteriales bacterium, assembly GCA_900542565.1. GTDB lineage: Bacteria > Bacillota > Clostridia > Peptostreptococcales > Anaerovoracaceae > Fimisoma > Fimisoma avicola. Next base: position 12,555 of record UQOC01000014.1, read on the forward strand.
CTGTTATCGTTGTCTTTGTATATGCCGTCTTTTTCGTCGTTATTAAAAAAATCGTATAAAATTTCACATGTCTTCTCATGCCAAGAATCAAAAGATTCATTCCTTTCCTTCTTGGAATCAATGCTTACAATCCGACTTTTTAGTTTCTGTGCCGCTTCTCGTTTTATTTCATCTTTTATATCATCCTTTATCGACAGCACACGGCTGGCCGCATCCCGATAAGCCCGTTGTATCGCCTGTTCGATAATTTTTTCCATTTCATTGCAAGTCTCCGGATCAATTCCTATTAGATTATATATCATAAAGTTTATTGCAGTTTCTTTTTTCATATTGGTACCTCCTTATCCATAAACAGAATACGATTTTAACACACTTATGTCAATCTTGGTTTTAGTTGAGCTGACAACCCGGGCTACCGCCATCCGATCTGCCGAATGTTGTATATTTCTATGCGGACCGCGAAAATTTACAACATTATGCCGGCTCGGCATATGATTTTCGGCCGAACCCGCCCATCTACTCCGCGACTATCTCTATCACTTCGAGGCCCTGCTGCCGGGCGTATTCTATGGTCCTGGCGGTGCCGCCACGGCGATGGGACGGGTTATAGACTCCGATAAGCATATCGCTGCTGTCGACCATGTACTTGTTTCGCTCGGAAAACGCGGCTTTTTTATCCGGCCGGCGGCTTACCACATGGACTATGTCCGCTTTTTTCTGTATCGCCCTGCAGAGGGGTATATGATCGTTGTGCCCCTCAAAGGGCAGCGCTATTTCAAGCACGATGCCTGTGTTCAGTTCTTTCTTCTTTAGCACCAGCTGGGCCGCCCAGGTATCGACGCCGACTGCATTTCCGCAGATAAAATGGGCTGCTCCTTTGCGGATGGCCTCGTCTATGGCATGTTCTAACGAGGCCATGATGGTCCGGAGCTTTGAATCGTCTTTGCTTTCCTCCCATGGAAAATGCCTGTGGCCGGTAAAACAGCATTTTTTCATATGGTTACCTCCGTGATGCCTGCCTGCTGTCTTATCCTCTGTATGTCCGAGTAAAGCAGCACTCTCTTTTCCATGAGCTCATCTCTTATCAGTTCAAAAAAATTTCGGTTTTTTATGATGATTCCTCTGGCTTTCGCCCTAGCCTTTTCCATCTCCGAATGTATGACTGTCTCACTTCTTCCCATGAGGTTTTCGGAATCAGCAGCATAACCCGGAGTTGTTATCAGCCCAAAGCCCATAGTCCCGCAGTATTTTACATATTCATTCAGTCCTCTGTAAGCATTTTCGATGTCTTCTTTGCTTCCATCTCTCCAAACATATGGGCAGTATAATTCTTCCGCCGCCTTTCCGCCTAAAGAGATCAAAACTCTGTCATACCGGGTTAACCGTGTCGTTTCCGCAGTGCTCTCTTTTACCGCACCGGCTTTATGGCCTCTCAGTCTGACCATGGCCATACCAGCCCGGCCGGGTTCCAAGATCTCCATTACAACCAGATGGCCTGCTTCATGCACCGCCATATCAAATAGTTCCTCACTGTCACATTCTTCTGGCTTTTCCTCATCCGGCACGATCAGTCCCAAACTCGCTTTTACAAAATCCTTCATTTCTATTATTTTTCTGCGCTCATATCCGGCATTGATCGCAGCTTCGTTGAGGATGGTCTCAAGTCCGGCGCAGGAATCATACCCTATCAACTTCACCAGATCTTTTATATCGACATCATCGGAAATATTTTTGTCTTGCAGGTAATGGCTGACAATCTTTACGGCGTCTCCTTCATCCGGTGCTGTCATTCTTATTTTTCTATCGAACCTGCCTGCCCGGCTCAATGATGCGGGCAGCTTCCTGATGTCGTTCACGGTGGCGATCACAAAGACATTTTTATTTTTGACTTCATCTATTCCTGTCTGAACGGCCACATACTCCTCTGCGTCCAGGTGATCTTCATCTTCGTTGGCGAACTTGTCCATGTCGTCAAGGAAGATTATGGCAGGGGCGTTTTGTGCTGCTTTTTTGAAATTATCAGAAATTTCGTCGATAAAGTCTCCGTTGCCTTTATTTTTCCGCAGGGTATATGTCATAAGCCCCGCTTCTTCTATGAAGCACTGGGCGATCAGAGTCTTTCCCAGACCCGGTTCGCCATAGAGCAGCACGCCGCTGGGCATTCTTGCTCCCAGTGTTTCGTAAACCTCCTTGTTTTTCAGGATGTCACATATCTGTATCAGTTCTTCCTTAACTTTTTCGTATCCTATCACTTTGTCAAATGGTCTCATTTTTTGCTCCTTTTCTTCACCCCGTCATATGCTATAAAAAGCTCCAGGAAGTCCGCCCCTCCAGTGAGGTATCTGCTCACCGGTTCAAGGGCCGCGTACTTGCCGCCGAGGGGCTCGTCATAATGCTCCATCCACTGGTAATCGCCAAAATTATCTGCACATAACTCCGGAGTTTTTTCGTCTGTCAGAGTATATCCCGAGGATGACATGTCGGTGGTGTCCCCGTCCTCTTTCAGATGGTCGTATATCCTTTTCAGGTCATGGGTCTTTCTGTCGGTGCACAGGCTCCTCAGCACAAAAAGCTCATCCGGTATACCCAGGGACTTCCTGTAGCTGGCTTTCTTATCTTTATCTTGCTTGCCGGTCATCTGTCCGTCCTCCCATGTATTCCTCTATCTCATGCGGCATCACGACGGTCTTCTGGAAGAAAACATCTTCAAATAGCGCCCGGCCCAGTTCCGGCTCTTCTCGCAGTGCCTCCGAGAGGATTTCCATGTATTTCTGATCCTCCGGCAACTCCCCCGTATATCTTTCGGCTCTGTATAAGGGCGAAAGATAGGGCCGCCATGTCTCGCCCCAGTTGCAGAAATGGCTGTGCTTGAGGGCGCCTATGCTCATCTTTCCACCTCCGCATGGATAGATGCACTGGAGCGCGCAGCAATCACTGCCTGTTTCGGCCACCAGGCAGACGGCCGGCGGTGCAAAGGGAGAACAATCCACGAAGATCAGGTCTCCCGGCTCAAACGGCAGAGGGATGTTCAGGCTGTGCCCGCATTCCACCCCGCTGAAGGGGTTGCGTTCGTATTCCTTCCTTTTTAGCAGTACATCCTTTCTGTACGCTGTATCCGGGTGATCGTCATAGTAAAAGATCTCTCCCGTCCAGTCGCAGATATATCTGTATCTGCCTCTCATCGTATGCTCTGGAGTCATTTCATACAGCTCCATGATCCAGAAATCCAGGAATTTCCCATGATCACCCGCAGGGAGACCCCATTCCGCCAGGTCGCTGTCGATCATTTTTTTGGCGCTTGCCAGACTGGCCTCAGGGAAAGTTCCAATCTGCCTATGCTCCACACGGCTGATGCCGCTCCTGCATTCCGTTTCGGTCTTCATTTCCAGTATGAGGAGAACCTGAGTGCTGTTGTCAATGTCTGAGATGGCCCCGAGGGCTTCCTGCAGATGCCGGTCGTTGTATTCGGCCAGTTCGAGGAGATCATCGTCCTCAAGGTTTTCTCTGAACAGGGTCATCAGCGTGCTCTTTTTGCGGAGGTCTGCCGGCGCCCCGCCGAGTATCTTCATGTAATCCATGTCGGTCAGCTGGTCTCTGTGGGTCAACAGATGCTTACGCACATCCTTTGAGGGGATGAGACTTATTATCTTTTCTCTGATATCCTGAGGCTTTCTTTCCATGTTCGTCATCCTTTCATTATCTTGTCATAGTTTATCATCATATCCAGAGGGTCCATTTTCCCTCTCAGGTACAGGCTGATATGATAAAATATTTCTCCCTGTCTGCCGCCGGCAGGCCCTCTGTAGTATTCCATATCCTGATAGCTGTGCTCCACTTCTCTGTAGACATATTTGCCGTCACCGCTGAGCCAGTAGCCGCCCACGGTCATGTCGCTTATATCGCCCTGCTTTGCCAGCCGATCGTATATCCTTTTATCTGCTTCCGTCTCCCTATCGGTACAAAGGTCCGACATCACAAAGGGTGTGACGGGAAAGCCTTCTTTCTCCCTGTCGATAAAGACGATGTCGCCTTTTTTGAACGGGGTCGGAATGTCTATCCACATGCCCTCAAAGGCGAACAAAAGGTCGAAGTTTTCCCGTATCATGCCGTATCTGCTGCCTTCGTCCAGCTGGAGGACTCTGCCCCTTTCGTCCACCGTCACCCTGATGTTTTCCTCCTCATCCTCAGGGCCCGTCAGTATCCTGGCCCTGGTCACGGAAAACCCGAGTAAGAGCTGACGCTCGCTTTCATCCAGGTTTTCATCCAGCCTATTCATTTCGGCCGCCAGTCCTGCGCCGTATTCGCCGTATACGCGGAGGTTGTCCATGTCATCATATTCATAGCCGTGATACTGCCCGTCTGCGTAGTATTCGCTCCTGAGCAGGGGCGCAAAGCTGTAGATATATCCTGCTTCTTTTGCAAAGAACCGGTCGAGGACTGTTTTCTGGATGTCCATATATTTTCTGAGAAATCCGTGAAGACTGGGGATGTACGGGCAGTTCAGCCTTTCGGCGATCCGGGTGTCGTCCATCGTCTGTATGATGTGCTCCCATGCCAGGTGCTTTTCCTGGAGGGTGTGATTTTTGCTCTGATATATCAGGAAAGCGCTTTCCATGGCGTTGAACTCGTGGCCGATGGCCTTGCAATGCTCTCTTATGGCTTTTGAATTGATGTAGTCGTATATCTCTTTCATGGTTTATCCTTTCTCTGGTATGATGTCCAGTTCTTCGAGCAGCTGTCGGTCATACATCCTCGTGAAAAAATCTCTCCACTCCTCTGCCTGTTCTTCTTTTTCTATCAGTACCGCACTGTTGCAGAGGACTTCTGCGCTGATCCGGCCTTTTACAAAGGCGCTGACGACTTGCAGAAAACGGTTTTTGCCTGTCATCTCTCCCCTATAAAATTCCAGGTCCAGATAATTAGTCGCTGCAAAAAAATCGTCGTACCACATTGCCGGTATATCCTGATATGGACTGGTTTCATATCCATAGGCGACCATATAGCCTGAGTTCAGGCAATTCTTTCTCTTTTTGCCTTTCTGCCGCCGCGTGGCAATATACTTGATGGGAAAGTCTGACCAGTTAAAGCCGTTTTCCAGCAGTTCCTTTTCTTCCCAGATTTTGAGGTAGTCCAGCACAAAAGGCTTTTCTGTCCCTTTTTCTATGACTATGTCTCCCCGGCTGAAAGGGGTGGGTATCTTTACGGCCATTTCGTCAAAAACGGTATCGATGTCCAGATTCCGGCCGTTCAGCGGCTCTTCTTCTGCCGACATTATTTCCATCTGCTCGTTGATCCGGATGTTTATCTCACGGGGCCTGTCCTCCCTGTCGTCTATGTATAATTTTTTGACCTTGATCCCCTCTCTGACCATGGCCCTCTTTTCTTCCTCGTCGTACTTTGCAAGATGATCTCTCAGCCATTCCAGCAGGTTATCATAGCTTGAAAAGAGACGGCCCATAAAATAATCCCATGAATATACGGCATATATGCCGCCGTCATTGCTGCAGAATCTGTCCATGGTCGTCCTTTTCAGATCCATGTAGGACCGGAGGAAATCATGAAAGCCGCCTTTATATCCGATGAACGGTGACGAAATATAGCAGCCCGGCATGGTCTCGATCATATGGGTCCATGCGTCGAATTTTTCTTTGAGGGTGGTCTCTCTGCTGCGATACACCGCATAGGCCGCCTCCGGGCCTCTGAAAGTGTACCCCGTTTTTTTCAGGTGGTCCCTGATGTCCCTCGAATTGATGAACCGGATAAAATCCATGGCGTTTTCCTCCTTCAAACCCTGTGCCTTGATCTTATATATAATAAATACTACAGAGGATGGGACAAAAATAGGCAATAAAAAACGCCGGTCCGTTCGGCGTTAAACTCGGCGTTAAACTTTCCGGCGGCCGGCGTATATCTATTTTTCTTCCATGGCCTTTAAGATAGCCTCAAAATCACGGCGCACCTTGTCCACCAGCGACTTTGGTTCGAGCATGATGACATTCGGCGCAAAATTTCGGGCGAACTGCTCAAGGGCCATCTGGTTGGCGTAGGTAGATACCGTGACCGTGTTTTCGTCAGCGTCCACGAACATGGCGTTTTCCCCGAACATGTCGACGATGTCGGTGATCATCCCCCTGTCGGCACGGAACTTGGCCCTGATGTTGTCGCTGGAAAACATGTACGGATGTTCCCTCATGTACTGGGTGATATCAAGGGTGCGGCCATGTGCCCACTTGAGTGTCTCAAAGGGCTTGACGGGTTCGTCCAGTATCCTGATCTCCTGGATCCTGTCCAGCCGGTAGTTGGCTATGTTGTCAAACTTGTCGTTGTTGCAGATGAGATAATACTTTCCCTCCCTTGCCGCCATATAATAAGGGCTTATGACATATTCCCGGACCGTTCCGTCGGATCTCTGTCTCAGGTGCAGCTCCTTGTCCACATCGTATTCCAGATAGCGGAAAGAGATCTTACGCTTTTTGCTTATGGCTTCGTCGATCATCTCTATGGTATAGAAAAGTTGCTTGTTATCCGTCTTGTCCACCGGCGGCCTGGAAATGTTCTTTATCCTCGGTCGAAAATATACGCTTGTCTGGCTCTCCAGCTTTTCGACCAGGTCCCGGCACTGGTCCAGCGGCACATGGGGTGAAAACAGCAGTCCGTCTATCAGCAGCCTGAGTTCTCCCTCGGTAAACTTGCCTTCCAGATAGAAGTTGGTCTGGATATAGTTTTCTTCCATCTCTTTTTCCCCGGTGGCCGGGTCTATCTTGTCCCTGCCGTCCTTGTCCTTGACCGGCATCATGCGGACTGTTTCTTCGTAATCTATCTCGAAGCCGTAATCTATCAGGTCCATCAGATTGCGCTTAATGGCCTTGCGGTCTGCTGTCATGTCGTATTCTTTTCTTAGTATGTCGGCTATCTGCTTCTGGCTGAGCCGATGGTCCGCATCGGTATATTTTTCCAGAATGTCGAGGATGTTGAGAATGAGCAGTTTTTTCGGCTGTTTGGTATACATGGTTCCTCCTTGCGGGTCGCTGCTAGGCGTGTGTTTCTATGCTTTCATGTTTTTATGCTGCTGCGGGATGGTCATGGGGTTTGCATATCCCTTTTATTTAATTATATCCGAAAAAACAGGGTTGGCAATGGAAAAATCTTTTTCCATCCCAGCCCTGTTTTGTGTATCACCTATTCTTCGTCAAACTCCCCAAAGTCATCCATACAAACAATATCATTCCTCACTCCCATCAGGGCAAATCCCAGAAGGTTTTTTCCTCTCCATTTGGATGGGTCAAGGGCGTCCGGGTTATTCTTGCCAAGTCCAATACCCCATATGCGGTCGACAGGGCTTGCCTCAACCAGCAGCTTATCTCCTGTTGAGAGCAGGAACTCCCTCAGCTGAGGATTCTGTGTGAATTTGAGGAGGTTGCCGTGTTCGACGATATCCATCTTGTTTTCGTCCCAGATTTCTTTGTCAAAGTTTCTTACCTTGCGGCCGAGCCTTTTGCATGCCTTAGGATCATCCGTCCTGATTATCTCTTCTCTTATCTCCTCGTCTCCAAACAGGCGGGCCTTCTCAGCCATCATGTACTGTTCGGCGCTGGTGTATGTCACACCCTCTTCTTTAAACTCACAGGGATACCACTGGCTCAGGCAGCTGTCCGTTATCGGGTCGGTCACCTTGTGTCCGTAGAACAGGAGCATATTGTCCTTGTGATCGATGAGCCATTGCATGTCTATGACCCTTGTGACATTTGCGGTGACTTGTATAACAGGTTTTCTGTCCATATCGTTTCCTCCTCTCGTTGATGGTATAAGAGTATCACAAGCGGTGGGGCGATTTTGGGGCATGGCAGCGGGGATGGAGGACGAGGGCGGCGGGGCTGGGTGGCGTCAGGGCCGGGGCCAGGTGACGGTGGCTTGGCTGGTTGGCGGTGGAGCCGGCGGGCCGGTTGGCAGATGCTTGTCTGACGGAGCTGTTGAATACGATTGACTTCATGGCGACAGTTGTCTTTTTTTCGCCGTACCCAGGGAAAAGCCAACATTTCGTTGGAAAATATGCTGAAATAGCCTGCGACTTGGCCTTATGTTGGCTTTTTGCTGCAAACCTCCGATTTTAGGTAACATTTTTTCAAAAAACTGTTACCTGTTTTCTATTGAGGTGAACAAAAAGCCAACATCCCAGATAAAATCGACATGGTTCGACATGATCCGACTCTGCGTGTTGCTTTTTCTCTTGACCGTTTAGATTCAGCCAACAGGACCGGGTGTGCCTTGTCATGCTGATGTTAGCGATGATGTTGCCGCCGCCGAAATGTTGTATGTTTTTCTGCTGACCGCGAAAATCTACAACATTATGCCGATCCGGCATAGGATTTTCGGTGGAAAAAGGCCGCCATGTTGTAAATTTTTTGAAAAATCAAAAAATCATGCAACATTCTCAAAAAAATGTTGCATGAAATCGTAAAATTCAAAAAAATTACAACATCGGGTGGGGCGGCCCGACACACCCCGTCCATCTGTGGCCGGTAGGCATTGCTTATCCTGGGGTCCTGGGGTGGGAAGAACGACCGCAGGCGCGTACCCGCAGACGGCGCGATGGCAACAGTTCGCCCCCGCCCGCACCTGTCACTCCGTCTTATCCAGCTCCGCAAACTTCTGCGCCATGGTCGGGTTGTTCCTGGTCAGGCGCTTGATGGTCAGGTCCTCGGCCTTGTTGTTGGCAAGGCGCAGATTGTTTTCCGAGGAAAGCAGAGCTTCTTTTGTCTTTTGCAGATGGTCGATAGTCTTGTCGATTTCCTCGATGGCTTTCTGGAACTTCTCGCTGGCGAGCCGGTAATTGCGGGCGAACTTATCCTTAAAGTCGTTGAGGTCCTCCTCAAAATGGGTGATGTCCAGGTTCTGTTCCCTGATCTGGGCCAGCTCGGTCCTATACTTGAGCGAGTTGAGGGCAGCGTTGCGCAGCACGGTAATGATCGGGATAAAGAACTGGGGCCTCACCACATACATTTTTGGATATTTGTAGGAAACATCGACGATCCCCGAGTTGTAAAACTCATTGTCTGCTTCCAGCATGGTCACCAGAACGGCGTACTCGCAGTTCTTCTCCCGGCGGTCCTTGTCCAGCTCCTTAAAAAAGTCCTCGTTCTTATGCTTGGTGGCGGTGGTATCCATCTCGTTTTTCATCTCGAACATGATGGAAATAAACTCCACTCCGTCGTCGGAGGTTTCGCGGTATATGAAGTCGCCTTTGCTGCCGGTACGGGCGTCGTTGTCTTTTTCAAAATATGCGTTCTTAAAAGCGGTGGCCCGCAATTTGTTGAATTCGGTCTCACAGTGCTGCTCAAGGCTTTCTCCGATCATCTTGGTGGACTGGCGGGCCTTGAAATCCTTGTAGTAGGCGATTTCCTCGTCTTTCTGCCTGAGCTCGGCGGCGTGCTGCTCGGAAAGGGATTTTTCCTTGAGCTCCCACTGGGTGGTCTCAAGGCGCAGCTGGTTTTGGAGTTCAAGGATTTCTTTTTCCCTCTCCTGAACGGCCGTCTGAACCGTCAGGTCTGTGCTGTTCTTGGCAATCTCGATCTGGCTCTTGAGACGGGCTATCTCCAGGTCTTTTTCCGCCAGCTGGCGGTCCTTGTCTGCAAGGGCCTTTTCGTTCTGGGAGCGGGTCTCGGTCACGGCGACTTTGACCGCCGAATCTTTTTCGTTGCTGTATGCCTGCTCCCGCTGGGCGATCTCTTTTTCAAACTCCTTGTCGCGGACTTGTCTGACTATGGCCGCATATCCGGCTTCGTCCACCTGAAAGATCTTGCCGCAGTTGGGGCATTTTATTTCCTGCATGGGGTACCTCCTTGTGTGCTATATAATAGTTATACCACTTAACAGCAAAAATTGCACCTACTTATGCCGCCACAGGACGGGGCGGATAGGCAACGGACAGAGGCAGACAAGGCGGGGCGAACAGGCTACTTCTTTTCAACATAAGGCTTTATCCACCAGACGGCCGGCCTAATGGCATATGGCTCCTGCTGGTCGGCAAATTTTTTGCTCAGCCCCTCAGCAGTGCAGTATTTGATACCGCTTTTGCTGCCTGATCTCAGGATCCAGCCGGCTGCGTCGCCGTAGTCCACATCGAAGTCGCCCATGTCGTGATCGAGATACTGCTTCACTTCTTTGTCGCTGAGCAGAAAGATATAATGGTATGCAGTGTTTTGTGCAGAACCGCCGGCGCAGTCCGAGGTCCTTATTCCTCGAATCATTCTCTGCTCTTCTCTGTTAAATGCGCTTTGCAGGAAATCTTCATTGAGCCATGCCTTGATGGAGCTTCCTTTCCATGACGGGAGGCTTTCCTTAGGGTCCTCGTCAAACGGACGGCAGGTTATTATATCTTTGCTGAGCAGGAGTATGTCATTTTCATTTTCGCCGAGCACTATCCACTCCAGGTCCTTCAGGTTCTTTCTGTCGGCGTGGGCCTGAGGCCAATGGCCGAACAGTATCTTTTCCCGTACTGCTTCTTTTTCGGGCGCCAGTATGCCGTCTCTTTTTTCCGGTCTGAAATTCATATACTGCCAGCGATGGAATTCCATGTCCGATAATATATAAATACCGTCGCCTCGCTTTTTCTTCTGAGCTACTGCCTTTTCCAGCTTGCGGCTTCCTTCGGAGTAGCGCTCTTCCAGGCCGATAACGATCATGTCTGTGGTGCCGCTGATGGATCCGACTATCCTGCCGCTTTTTCTGGCTATGTATTCCTCCACCGCAGTCCGTGAATAGTAAAATTTACCTGTGGGTGCTATATTATGGCCTGCGATCTCAAAGTCTGTAACATCCTCTGCTTTGGAAAAATACTGAACATAACTGTCGGGGATCGTCCTCTGACCTGTCATATCCTTTTCCGGGGTCATCTTAGCAAGCCTGAAAATATCGTTTTCCTGGGCAGCCGATTTTTTACCGATCTTCTTTCTCAAGAATTCTTTGAGATCGTCGAAATCCGGTTTAGAGTTTGACGGTGCGAATTTGAAGTATTCATCGCATGGCGTGCCATATTTTTCTAAGCCAAATGTCATATAGCCTGTATACATGCCGTCGAGGAAGTCGTCTTTCTCTCCCAGAGCTACCACTCCGCCGTCCTTCAGCAGATATATGATGTTGTTATACAGTTCATCCAGATCTCTGACCCTGCACTTAAGATCATAATTGCAATACTCCATTGTCTCCGACGCTTCGTCCACGAAATTTGGCAGTCTGTAGCGCTCAAAATCAAGATAGCGGAGATTCTGCCAGTACATTTTTTCTTTTGCTTTGATCATCAGAAATCTTTTGGTCTCCATGGTCTTTTCCTCCTAAAATCTGCAATATTCCCATTTATATCTTCCACCATCAGGGGATAAGCTGATGGCAGCAAAGACTTCCTGTTCACTGGAGCCGTCTTCTGTAAATTCGGCTGTAATATCCGTCCTCAGGCCGTGCTCTGTCGCAAAATCGTGTATTTTCTGGACATCCTGCGCAAAATCGTCGAGCTGATCCGACATCAGTCTGAGCGCCCCATCGATGAAAAATTCTCCGCTGTAAGGTTCCTCAAGATCCTCGCAAATATCATATTTATCGTTAAATTCATTTCCCAGATCAGTTAGCTTTTCTGCGAGCTCTTTGTCGTCAAATATTTTTTCATTATCGGAGGTTATTGCCAGCTGAAAATGGTACGAGTACCAGCCGAGGCCCTCTATTGCTCCTCTCTCCTGATCGAAAGGCGGACATCCCGCATATTTATCCGAGTACAGATAAGTGCGGAGCTCTGTGGTGTTATCATAATACTCGATGCACTTATAGATCACATTCTTTCTCAGTTCGTCGCAGTCATTCTCTCTTAAGTAGCTCTCCCAGCGGGAAAGGCCGTATTTTTCACCATCCGATGTGAAAAGGCTATACTCGATAAAGAAATCTATGGTGTCAGCTGAACAAAGATCGATCTGCTGCGGCGCTATCTCCTGTCCGTCTGCATGCAATCTCATCCTGTAAATATCCGCAGCCTGGATGTCTGGAATATCCTTGAATTGATCCAGGTATTTTGACAGCTCCCACAATATGTTTTTCGTCACATCATTTGCATTGTAAACCTTTAGAAATTCCTTTGAATTGATCGATACGCTCATTGTCCGTCTCCTTTCCTAAAACCCGAAATCGTCGGCGAATGCGATGTTTACATTGAATTCTATCTCTTCTATCATGCCTGAATCACCGGCTATCACCAGCTTATAGTCTGAACCGTTCTGGTGGTTGCCCGGCGTCATGCTGAAAGTGACATGGGTAACTCTGTCCTTTTCTGCCGGAGCCGTCTTGTCGGCGATGATCTTTTTACGGTCGCTGACAGGAGTTCCGTCTGCGGCGGCCATATAGACCGTGTACTCGCACGGCAGGACCTTATCGCCCACAGGCTGTTTTTGCAGAAAGTCAAGGGAAAAAATGCTGTTGGATATCCTGCGGCTTTCGCTGATGAGTATGAGCTCGGCTTTGGAGGTCTCCACATAGCCTTTGCTGCCTGCTTTCTGATTCTTGAAAACGACCACCGGCACGGTCATCTCCTGCAGGCTGACACCACCGTGGACATAGTTTTCTCCGGCTCCTGCCGTCTTGATGCGTACCATGTTCCGCGGAGTATAGCCTTTTATCGGGACTCCGCCTATCTGGCCGGAAAGCTCCACCGGCAGCAGAAAATCTGCCGTCGTCTCCGGCGCAGTCAGGGCGTAGCGCCGTCCCAGATCGTATATCTGACCGCTGAAAACCTCACGGCTCAGCCTGTCGTTTTCTTCAAGAGGGCTGTATGTGTAGAGGAAGCCGTGGTCAGCCGTTATGAATATATCCGTTCCGTTCATATCGTTTGATATGATCTTTACCATGGCCGCCAGCTCACGGACGGCGTCGTCGCAGGCCTCGAACACCTTGCGCTCTGTCCTCGGCTCATCACCGGCAGCGTCTATGGTGTTATGGTAAATATATATCACCTTTTTGCCGCTGACCAGTTCCTGACGCTGCTGCCTGGTCATGGCGAGGATGTCGCCATATCTTGCGGCAACCGAATCATCGTTGGCTCTGCGCAGGACTTTCTGGCGGTCCTCAGTGGTGAGGGTGCCCATGCCGTCAACCTGAACTTCTCCTTTTTCTGTAACAGAAAGCTCAGTGCCCAGAAGGAGAGCTGCCATCCCGTAGCTGGTTATGGACGGAAAGACGCTCTGCATGGCTTCTGTCTTTGCTGTCCCTCTGGTGGAACGGACGAGCTCATCTCTGAGCTGAACAGCCGTCTCGTATCTAAGTCCGTCGGAAATTATGACAAAGGCACGGACATTTTTTTCCGTGACCGGTCGGACATATCTGCTGTAGAAATCTCTCTGCCTGTCTATGCCACTGACTGCGCCGGAGGATGCCATGTCGTCTTCTGTTGCGCTGAGCCAGCAGTCGGCCAGAGGGCCTAAAAATCTCTTTTTATACACCTGATCTATGTATCCAGCAGCAGCCTTGAGCTTGTCCTCCAGGGCCGGCTTGGGATTTTCCAGCGCACGGCTGAAATGGAAAAACAGGTGGCGGTAGGCGTTGTCCACCTTGTAGCCTTCTTCCGCGTAATATTTCCAGATCTCCCCGGCAATGGCCATATGGAAGCCCTGCGGATTTTTCTCTATGAACCGGTAAAGCTGCCCAATGTAAAGGAGGGCTTCGTAATATTCGGCGAACATGTCATACCAGCAGGAAGTCCGTCGTTTTTCAACGGCTGCTGATATGGTCTCAGTCCTTATGGCCTGGGCTGCGATCTCATCGAGAAAGCGGGCTATGAGGCTCTCGTCTATGGACGGAAAGATGTCGCTGCCAAGGAGCACATCCGTGTCCATCTTGCCGAGCCGCCCGGACAGCTTAAGCTGATCGTCCACCGTATGGCAGAGGTCGAGCAGAGCCTGCCTGTCGCCTTTTTCCTGCCACTGGCGGAAAAGGCTGTAGCAATAGGCCGCGTGGCGGGGCGATATGTGCTGGTCCAGAGCTTTCAGGGCTCCGGCGGGCATGGTGTGGGAAAGGGCTGTCAGAAGCACATGGGCTGCGAAAAATCCCAGAGGCTTGCTGATGTCGTTTTCTTCCTTTTCGTAGCCGGTCAGCCTGGCCACCATATCCCAGAATTCATCTATATCGCCGAATTTCTTTATACTGGTCAGAGGCGCGTTGTTTTCCTCGTCGAGACCGGCAGAAAGCACGGCTATGATCACATCCATGTCGCCTCCGCCCGGCACTCCTGCCAGAACCGCCATCACATCGCTGCGAAAAAGCTCCGGTTCACGATAAATATGTCCGAGTTTCTGGAACCTGAGCTTTCTTTCTTTGTTTTCAAAGAATTTTTTGTAGCGGCGGACAGTCTTGCGCATGAGGGGATCATCTTCGGCATTGATCTCTCCCATGAGCATGGAAAGGTAGTCGGCGCTGTATTTTTCGCTGAAAAGCCTGATGTCCCGGAGCCAGTCGTCCTGTGGCTTAAGATATGTAAGGGGATCGTATATGAGATAGTCGCTTTCCAGATCGTCGTGGAGCAGGAGCTTTTTGACGGCAAAGCTGTTGCGCCCCGTCAGCTTGACCTTTTTCACATCGGAAAGCTCTATCTGGTCAAAGAGTTCCTCAAACTCGTTGGCCTCGTCGCACCAGAAGATTATCCTCCTCCGGTAAAATTCCGGCAGCGGCGCTTCAAAACGCTGTCTTAAGGTATCCTGTATTGATTCTGCGGACATGGTGTATCTCCTTTATTTTATCTTTGCCAGCACATCGGCAAACAGAGCATAGTTGTGTTTGACGCCGTCGTCCAGGTCGATCTCGATGTTCATGTCGGCCAGGTGATGGATCTTTTCTTCGTATTTCTGGATCTCGAGGGCCTGTTCCTGGAGTTTTTTCTGCCGTTTGGTCAGTTTGACCCGCTCTGCCGTCTGAGCGTGCTCTATGGCCTGAGAAAGGGCCGCAAGCTGGGAGCGGTAGCGTTCCTGCATTTCATGAACATAGTCGGTCCTCATGCGGGCAAGCAGGTCGCTCTGGTAGCGGTGCATGTATGTGAGGGCTTTGAAGCCGTTTTTTTTGCCGCTGTCAAAGAGCCAGTAGATCGGCCGCTTCTGGTAGGTCTTGCAGTGGTCGGCGTAAAACTCGCTGAGAAAATAGTTCCTGATGGTCTCTCGGGAAGTGCCCTTGCTGCCGAGGGCGTCGGCAACGAAGTTGAGGTTTGCTTCCAGACTTTCAGCGCCGTAGACGGTCTCCACCCATTTTACGAACAGGGCTGTCATGTCGTTTTCAAAGTATTCGTCATCGCAGATGGGGATTATATTGTCTCTGACCGGAATAAAGGTAGTGTACCTGCTGTCGTCCCAGTCACCTCCCGCATAGGCCAGCCCCTCCACATCGAGGGAATACCTGCCCAGCATACAGCCTACGGCGTAGGAAATAAGGGAGACGATCTCGTCCCGCTTGGTGCGTACATAGCTGCTGCCTTTCATGAATTCTGGCACATCGTCTCTGGTGTCGTAAACCCGGTGGACGGTCACATCTCTGTCGGCCACATCGGGGGTGAGCTCGTCCTGCAGGCCGTAAATGTCGATGAAAATGCGGTTCAGTTCTTCTTCGTTGGCCTTGAGCTGGTCAAAGCGCTGATTGCACTCAGCCTTCCAGGCTTCGTATTTGTCGGATATTAGTGTTCCCATAGTGTTTACTACCTTCCTATTTGATTTGCTACTGCATCTTGTAATATCTTTCTCCATTTTCTTAAGTCAGCTTGACAACATACGATTCTTGCGGTAATTGCTCCCTTGTCATTTATGTCTTCAAAAAGCAGTCTGATATAAGTTCCACCATGTTGCAAATATACATGTCCATGGGCAATAGCATTTCGCAAATGTCTCAATAGACATTCTAAATCAGACTCTTTGCGTGTTTTATCTCTCTTTGCTTCTCGAGTCATTCTCTTACATAAAAATCGATTGCAGTGAGGGCAAATTACATTACCCAAAAGAGCCAGTTCAGAAAGCTTTTTATTCGTTTTATCGTTGTGCGCGCAAAACACAAACTCTTTTTTGTTCTTTGTTATTTCAGCCAAAACATCATCATGGTATGTAACATCTAAAAGCGGGCTCTGCGCTGATTCAATGTTTGGAGCCATATATTGAAAATATGAACATAGCTTTCTAATTTCTCCAATGTCACATTCAGCAGGAATAATCGCGTTCTCATTACCAAGATGAAAGGGTTGTATTTTTTTATTGCATTTAGATAATATACACTTCATCGTCTCACACCATCGGATGTTTCTTAAAGTCCCACGAGGTTTCGTAGGAGTCCCAGTCATGTACGCTTTTTAAAATACTTTCATTCACCAGCTCCTTTACTTTACTTACTTTAGCCATAGAAACTAATATTGGTAGTTTTTTTATATCGCCAATTTGCAGATTGATTGTAGGAGACAAAAGTTCTAAAAAAGAAAAACTTACACACGAATTTAAGAATCCCAATAGGTAATCCTTTTTTTCTTTAATTACAATCGCTGGGCTAGCGTCATCAAAAAACACATTAGCCGGATTTAATCTAAACGAGTTTTTTCCACTAGTTATTTTCGACCAAACATATGTAAGGTGCCCGAAATATTTTTCTGCGCCCATACCACTCTTTTCATAATTTCTTAAAATATTTCCATCATTTTTCCAGTTTATAACATATTCTAAATTACCATACCACTTGCGATACTCGCCACCTTTACTATATTTTCTCCATTCTGTCCCTAATTTCTTTTTGTTTATTTCGTACCATTTTCTCAAAAATCTTAGATTATCACCAGTAAAAATTCCTTTTGAAATTGCTATAGAGAACTGAATAATCGGTTCGCCACAAACGAAATTGTTAATATAGTTCTCCCCCACCCAATACGCCACCGGTGAACCGGGGATTTTGGAGAAGGTGGATTGGTCTTTGTAAGAGCGATTCTCTCCTGCCAGGAACATATCCTCTTTGCCTTGCTGTGTTGTCGGCTCAATCAGCCTGCAATAAGTTCCTTTATAACCGGCAATCCGATCATTGCGCATTACAAAGCTGGTGGTCTGCACCACTTCTCCTGCTATTTCCTCAAAGGCTCTCGCTCCTAAATGTATCATGTTTACTGTGTCTATCAGCAGGAGTTTCTGTCTCAGTTTTTCATAGCTTGACAGGAACATCCATGCGTGCTGTGTGATCATTGCCTGGAAGCGATCTTTATCTGTTATCTGATGGCACTTTTCCATAAATACGGCAAACAGGTCGCTCTTACTGTCCGGATAGTTCTTCTTCACAAATTCGCTCAGCTTTGCGCCCATGCCGCTGGCTCCCATATACGGCGGATTGGTGACCACCACATCGTATTTGGCCGACATCACCTCTGCTGCCTGAATCAATGGCAGAATCTGCTCCAGTACATTCTGGCGATAGAGGCTGATGTCGTCTCTCACTTCTTCTACCCTTGCATTCAGAAGATCAAAATCTGCCGGCGATATGTTCAATATAGAGCCGTATTCCTTGGCGTCTCTAAATTCCCTGACGATAGTGCCGAAGTCCTTTTGAATCTTCGGGTCATTATTGATAAAATAAGCGATCGTCTCATTGTCAAGTTCATTGCTTTCCGGTATGGCATAAACTTTAGGCTGGGCGCCTCTTTGCAGGAATCGCCTGTCATACTGGCAGCCTTTCATCATAACGGCAAAGTATGCAAGCTGGGAGGCTCTTTCGTCAATATCGAGCCCGTACAGGTTGTTCTCCACTATGCTCTTTGCAGCGTCACGGCGGCTTACGCCGCTTTTTTCATAAATCCTTATCATAACATCAAAGGCGTAGGACAGAATATGCCCGCTGCCCATGCACGGGTCGATAAGCCGTATATCCTGAGTTTTCAGCGCAGCATACTCGGCACGGATTTTTGCAAGCTGTGCCTGCACCTGGGGTTCCTGCTCTGCTTCATCCAGATAATATTTCCATTCCGACCTCAGTTCTTCGTCCGGATGTCCCTCTATCCACAGCCTTCCAAGGCTGTTTTCCACCATGTAGCGGACTATCCATTCCGGGGTAAAGAGCTGGGTTGCCGACGGTATCCTTTCCTTGGTGATCTTTACATTCTTTTTCAGCAAAGCAAAGGTCTCGTCTTTCAGCTCAGCGTTGTAATACTGATATAACCACCCTATGATCTGCACCTGATCTGTCCAGTCTTCTTCCGGGATGTCGCTGACCATGCGGCCGATGACCCCGTCTTCTCTGAGGATGTTGTTGGGGAGCAGCAGCTCTGTGTAGCTGCCCATTTTCTCGAACATCAGAGGCAGGGGCTCGTTGAGGGCGTTGCACTGGGTCAGCAGCAGATAACGGTACAGGTCGTCCTCCTGATTGCCGTCTATGTAGCGTACAACCTTGTCCCAGTCAAGGCCGGGCAGGTCAATGCTTAGGGCTGCCGAGATGATCTCCGGCCTGAAGTTTCCGCTTACATCGGAAAACACTCGGATATGAGTCGGCAGATAATTATTCACTTCCATGAACCTGAGGGCGATAAAGCGGTTGAACCAGGTATATGCCACTTCTTCCATGACCTGGTCGTAGCCTTTGCTCTGGATCTGGCGTATGAGCTCTTTTCTCTGTTTCTTTTCGTCATCTGAAAGCACCCGGCCGTTGACGACCGAATCTTCCGGACTGCCGTATCCCTGGACTGTCACTCCGTACTGATAAGCCCGCTGGGACACCTGTTCTATCAGCTCCCGCCTTGCCCATACGGCAAATTTCTGTATCGCACTCTTGTTCATCTCCTACATCCTTTCCAATACTTCTCTTGCTGCTCAGCTTATCTGCACCGCGTCGCTGTCTTCCAGTGCGTCGCAGAGTTTCTTCCTTATGCTCTCCACATAGGCCTCGATCTCCTCATCGCTCTGGAGCTTTTTCATCGGGCACAGCTCGCCCCTGCTCACTCTTGTGATCTTTTCAGATCTGGTCTGCGGGCCGGCGTTGAGGCTTTCCATGTCCCTGCACGCCCTGTCTCTCTGGTCGTACATCTGAGTCTTATTGGCGTCCAGCCCGAACAGGGACTGGGACTTTTCTATCTGATCTCTCATTTTGGTGAAAAAATCATCTGCGCTGTCTGAGATCTGACCGGCTCCCTTGATATGCTCTGCCATCTGATGGATGTCTGCCATGCACTGGCGGTTTATTTCCATCATTTCTGCCTTTTTCTCATCAAGGAGTCTGCCATGGGCCGTACCGAGAACGGTCAGAAGCTCCGGCAACTCCCTGATCCGGCTGTATGGCTTGTCCATGGCCAGGATTTCCAGGAGGGTCTTGTAACTGTCCTCTGCTTCCTCCTTGCCTGAGAAATATGTTCGTTCTTTCCTGTATTTTTCGCTCTGCTTCATGGCGTTCTCGTAGGTCTGTACCTGACTGGCAAAGAAGCCTTCGATCTCCTCCATATCCTCGCTCATATCCAGCAGATCATCCTGCTTTTTGTTGATGTATTCCAGCAGAGCCACATTATCCTTGCTGCGGGCTAAAACATCCTCCATCAGGTCTCTTGCTCTGGTGACGGTGTTCTGCTCCGGGTACCTGCCTTGGGCATAATACTTGTCGAGCAGTCCCTGATAGTGATCCCTCTTGCCCTTAAAAAAGTCTTTCGCAAAATCAACCAGGTTTTCCTCGTCCTCCGGTATGCCCATGGTCCCGGTATAATCCCTGAGGAAGGCCACGCTCTTGCGGATGAGTGCTTCTGGGGCGGCTATCTTCCTGACGATCTCTGCCTTGGCGATCTCGCTCCTTTTTCTCAGAAAGTCCGGCAGCCTGCGATCGTCTCTTTCGATGGTGACGCCGCCGTATCTGAGGGATATCTTCTGCTGGGCTATGAGGCGGGCCACGATGGCAGCTATGTCTATCTCCCGCCAGCTGTACGGTATGTCCTGATACCGCTTTTGTATATCGCTCATGGTAACAGTCGCTGCCTGGTATCTCGTCTCAAGCCAGCGGCTCAACTCATTGAGGGCGTCCTCGTTGTCCGCTCCTGAGCCTGCTATTGTCAGGTTTTCTCCCTCTCTGCCATTTAATATCCTGATTATGTCGGCGTCGCTTTCGGCAAAAGAATTGATCATGCCGATCTTGGTATACACGCTTTTGGTCAGGTTTTCCAGAACGGCATTTATCTTATCTCTTGGATTTGACGCCCTTATTTCCATAGGCTCTCCGCACACGATGACTTCTGCCTGGGCTATAGCAGCGGAAAGATATTCTTTTGCCCTTTCCTTCTGGCTCATCGCCTGCTCCTGACGCTGGCGGATTATGCTCTGGACTGACTCGGGCTGGCTGAAAAAATTGCGCTGCTTTGCATATTTGTCTATCTTCATTGCCTGTTCCAGCTCGTCAAAATATGGCATTTCGTCGGGCAGTATCAATATGGCTTCGTTATTGGCCTGAGATTCCATGATGAGACGCTGCTGATCATTCCTTCTTTCCTCGGCCGCCGTCAGCATGCGCAGCCTCATGCCTCCAGCAGCTGAGCCGTACAGGGTGTCGTCCACATACTGATCGCAGGACAGATCGTATCTGCCGTATTTGAATTTCTTTTTAGGATAAATTTCGCCGTAGACTATCTGTGCTATGCTCTGGGTAACCTGAGCCATGTCAACTACAGTATTCTTGATGTCTTTTGAGATCTCCTGTTCCTCGTCGGTCAGAAAGTTATATGTATCTCCGCTCCTTGCCACATAGTTCTGGGAGATGAGCCTGTCCAGAGACTGGTTGATCTCACCTCTAAGCCATATCTTGTCAACCTCGATGTCATCGATCATCAGGATAGCTATGTTGTCGATGTTGGCCTTGATGTCATCGATATATCGGATCAAGTACAGGAGCTTGAGCACATCCACATCCCGGAGCTCTATACCGTCATGGTTGGCGGCCGCCGTCTGGCACCGGTCGATGACACGGCGGATACTGCTGTCCAGAAATGTATGGATGGTATCATAAAACAGATAGAACGGCACCAGAGTGTTCTCGTCTCTGTCCTGGACTTTCTGGGCTGCTTCCTGGAAGCCGGAAAGCATGGAACGCTCGCCGCCGGACATGTGCTTGCCGCTTATGCCGTGTTTTCTGATCTCTGCCAGAACTTTCTGTATGAGGATAAACTGATAAGGCACGAATGGAAAAGCCTCCGAAAACTCTGCCGGACTTTCAAAGCCTTTGATGTCCAGCACCGCGTCATTGAATGTAAAAAGGTTCTTGAGCACCGCCTGCTCTCTGTCGTAGGCCATCTTCAGGAGCTGATCTGCCTCAGTGGTCTTGGCAAGCACGCGCTTTTTGATCACCTCGTCCACCGAAGATGAGGACAGGCTCAGGCGTGTGTTGAACCGGCCCTGTATCTTGGAAAAGTCGTCGCCGGCAATCTTTACAACCGAGTCTATGGCTTCCTGACTGGTGACCATCACCCATACCTGTCCGCCGCAGCGGGTTCCGATCTCCTCTACTATGGACTGGAGATTTATCATCAGATTGCCGTCATCTCCGATATACTGACCCACTTCGTCTACCATGAACAGCAACCTGAAATTTCTGTCTCTGCCGTCTACATATTTTTTGATGTCGGCCACCAGCTGGGCTATGCTCAGCTCGTTGGTGTCTTCGCTGTTGAACCAGTTGCGGGCAGACTGCTGGCTCATGCCCAGCACTTCTTCCATGGTCCAGACCACATCGTCCTCAAAAAATGACGCAGAGTCCCTTGCCTCTGTCCACGGCTGTCCGTTGACCTGCTCAAAAGTTTCTCTGAACTGATCTGTCTTTCCCTGTTCTTCTATGAATTTTTCAAGCCTTACTATCTTAAGGTCATCGCCGTAAAACCCCAGGTGGTTATAGAAGACCTTGGCAAAGGTCCGAAGTACAGCGGTCTTGTCTTTGTTGATCGGGCCTTCTATATCAATATTAAAAAGGATCGACTCCGTGGGCACGCTGGCGCACCGCTCGATCATGGCATACATCATCGGATCGTCGAATTTGTCTGCGAAATATTCTACGGCCTTTTTTCCGCACACATCACCGTTAGTCAATATGTAGGAAATCATTTTAAGAAAGTGAGATTTACCGCTTCCAAAAAAACCGGAGATCCACACGCCTATCCGGTCGGTAGGCTCGTCCAGAGCTTTTTCATAGTTATTAAAAAATGTCTGAAAATGTCCCCTCAGTTCTCTTGTGACGATGTACTCGGACAGCTCCTGGCGGAGGCTTTCCTGATCATCCTGGGCTACCTTGATAACTCCGTTTATGTTCCTGTTTATGTCCTTGGCGAACATTGACTGTATCTTCATCTTTTCCTCCGCTAAATCAAATTAAATGCTCTGTAATAGTTTCCGTCCAGAAATTCTCCAAAGAGGCTGAGGCTGTTGCCGTCGAAAGTCCCGGGATAAAAAAGCACCACCGGTATGTCCTCAAAGATGGACTGCATACTGTCCAGTATCTTGTGTGACCGCAGGAACGGGTGTATCTTGCCTACGCCGGTGAGGAACAGCACATCCTGCCCCGGCTGATGGCCTTCATAATCCATTTTCTGAAGTATAACCTTGGGGCCTGCGATGTTCTGGAGTTTTTCAAGTAAATACGGTCCGCCCTTCTTTTCCTCCATGTCGGGTATCTTATCTAGTATCCGCTTGTCCTCAAGGAGCTGCAAAAGCAGTTCGTAGAGGTCACGCTCTACGATCCGGTATGAAGTGTTTTCTTCGCTTTTGAGCCTCTTGATATATGACTGGACTGTCATCTCGTCTTTTGGCTCATAGCAGAACACATGAACGCCTACCTCGTTGCTCAATCCCTTGTTTTCGAGGAAATCCCTGTCTGTCAGCCTGTATCTTATCCTGTCCAGGTCTTCTTTGATCATCGTCTGTCTCCTCCCTGATATTTATCTGAAACAGTTGAAAGCTGCCAGCGCCTGGCTGTCGCCGTTTTCTCTGATCCCGGCCTCCAGTTCCTGGCTGATGAGCACCGGGTTGAGGACTGTGGCCCGCACTGTATCTATGTATCCTGTTTCGGCGAGAGCTCTGAGCAGAACGCCTCTTATCTTTTTGATGGTCTTGTCGCTCCATCCGGAAATCTGGTCGCTCTGAGCCTGCATACGGGCAAAAAATCCGTTCACATCCTTTGGGGTCAGGCTCATGTCCTGGGTCTTGTATTTTTCTCCGATAAGCTGCACCATAAAATCCCACACCAACAGGTTGTACCTCATCATGGCGTACAGGTTGATCTGTTTGGCAATCTCTGCCGGTGCGTTGCTCAGCGCTCTTATCAGTTCATGGTTTTCCAGGGCGTCAAGCCTCTTGTAGCAGGCCCTGGTCATCCTTTTGACTTCCCTTTCGGTAGGATACTGAAAGAGATTCTGCTCCTGTATCTCTGCCGCAGCCTCCTCGAGGCTGACGCCGTCGAGATAAAACCGTGACGCTATCCTTATCTCGTAAAATAAAAACTGTTCGGCGGTCAATGCGCCGCTGTATGTCTGGATCCTGCTCATTGATGTTCCTTTTATTTATCCTCTTTTTCTTTCTCTTCCAGCCAGCTTTCCATATCCACTAAGGCGGTGAGGTAATCCTCTGATACTGGAAATTCCTCGGACTGGCAGTAACGGGATATGGCTGCGGACTCATTTTCATTGATGGCAAAGTAGCCTTTATCCCACCGTATCACTGTGGCGTTGTCGATGAAGCCGCAAAGAGTGCTCAGGCCTTTCCAGAAAGCCTCCACATGAGGTTCAAAATCCTCATCGAGAAAACCGTCGTAGGCTATGGCGTTGCGCTCGTCCATGTATTCCATGATCTTAGTATATTCTTTCTGCGCTTTCTCGGTGATCGTATGTCTGTCGTCTTCGTCCTCGGTTTTTTTGCGGCCATCATTGGTCCTGTCGCTCCGGTCATAATGGTACGCATATATCCTGCGCCAGTAATATGGCAGAGCTCCGTAGCTGGAGTCTGAGGCAAAGGCGGCGAACATGTTATTATCCTCAACGCAGCGCCGGTATTTTTCAAAAGCAATGAGCACCTGCTCGTATAATGCAGCGAGCTGTTCCTTGGTGAACAGTCTCGTTACCGAAAATCTTTCCTCGTCGAAAAAACCGCTTTCGCTCGGGGCGGCGCCTTTTCCTATCAGGTCGTGCAGGCGGCGGGAAATATCATAAACTTCCCTTACTGCCTTTTGCAGCTTCACGACCACTTCGTCCGCAATGTCTTCGCTAGCCTTGGCTATGACCTGTTCAAGGGACATGATGTATCTGCGGATATTGTCGAGAAGGTCCTTTCTGTTTCCGCACTTTTCGAACTGCATGTATCTTGTGTCGTAATCAGACAGACTTGTGTCCGGAATATTCTTTGCAATGCTATGTCTTGCATATCGGTTGTATATCATTATGCACCGGAAGATTTCCGCGTTTATATCCTCACGCAGCCTGGCGCTTCTTCCCCAGATGGAGTCTATGACTTCTGTCAATCTGGACTCGCCTGAGGCGGCCTGGGTGGTCTGACCGCCTGACGCCGCAAAACCGGCGTCAGGCGCAAGCCTGCTTCCGCAATAGGGGCAGAAGCAGATTTTATCGACAAAATCGAAGCTCTTATGGCAAATTTCGCAGTTGTAAAGCATGGTAGTCCCTTTCATACTAAAAGCGATATCTATCAATATTTTGAGCGTATATATTTAACAGCTTTTTTGGCAATCTTTTCTCCTTCAAGTTCATCCCATTCTTTTCGCTCATCACTCACTTCATTCAGGAGTGCTTCTTCCCAGATATCCTGCACGCTTACTCCCCAATACCAGGTATAACAATTTTGAACAACGGTTGATATCTTAAATATCCCTTTAGTAGCAAGCAGTACTTCTACCAGATTTCCTTCTATAACAACTTGAAAATTGCTTGATTTTTTCTCCAAATCAGAATCATCATCCTTTTTATCGTTTATCACGATTTGAAGAAACTCCCTTGCTGTTGTAAACTTAGTCCATGCTTGCTCCGCCATCGATAATTGTTCATCAAGTTGATTCCTTGTAACTTCCAAATCATCATCCATCAATCTTTTTACTTCGTTGTATTCCGACGGAATAAACCATTCCTTTGTATTATTGATCGCCCATGCTGCTTTTTTATCTATTTCCGTCATATCACTCACATAATGCAGATTCAAAGTCGAAACAGTAAATCTTTCCTTTACTGATCTTTTTTTGAAAGAATCAGCATAATGAGCCACTCGATTCGGGTCTCTCATTTCTTCTATCACACTATTACGCAGATCAATAATTTCTTCTTTTGATAAGGCCGGAAAATCATCCTCATAAATAGCAAAAAAATCTTCTTGATCACGATATAGTCTTCCTAATTTTTGCTCATTGGTAAGGATGACATACATGTTGACACTATCCTTTTCGGTCATGCCTTCTGGCGATACTTTGGCTTTATTCCGTAACCTTTCTTCCCGCTTTATTTTTTCTTGTTGCTCCTGCTGTTCTAGGATACGGCTATATTTTTCCATGTCTTCCTGTCCTTCGGCTATTTTTTTTTGGAGTTCCAAAGTCTGTTTCTTTAATTCTTCTAATGTCATTTGTCTTCCCTCTATTTGCTTTCTTTTTGAAAAATATAATTCGCCAAGGTTCGCATATCAGCCATATATCTTTCTCTATACTCATGCGCAGCCTGATTATCTTGATCCATGAACTCCATGATTTCTCCTATTGCATCAAATATTTTTATAGCTGTGTTGGCATATACTTTATCTTCTTTGCTAATATTCTTTTGCTTCAACTTAGCATCTAAATATGAGCTAACCAGCAAAGCTGAATTTTCCGAAGGAGTTGCTAATTTTTCCACAGGAAATATCTTTTTGTAGTCCTCCGGTGTATTATTATCTTCCATCACATAATTCATTAAAGTAAATTCCATATCTGAGAAATTTCCGTTAGCATAGGCCATATAAGCCATAAATTTTACTAATTCATATCTCAGCATATCTCGCAAAGAAATCTCTCCAAGCGGAATAGGGACTATTCCCGTTTTTAACCAGCCCTCAGCGGTATCACAAACTTTATAAGCGGTATATAGCGTGTTTCTTATGTCTTCTAGTTCCATTTTGTTCCTCCATCATATATTATTTTAGAATATATCAAGCGCCTTCTTGGCTGCGTCGATCGGGTCTTTATACAGCACAGGCTGAACCTCGCTGACCAGTTCCTCAGATACGCTCTGCAATTCGCCCAAGCATGTCATCGGTATCATGACCCGCTTGGCGCCGGCGTTCTTGCATACCCGGAATATGTCCTCAAGGTTGGTGAGTTCTCCCATAGTCCCGGACAGTTTGATCTCCCCTGCGACCACAAGAGATTCTCCGACAGATATTTCGGCCAGGGCCGAGCACAGGCCGATGAACTCGCCGAGGGAAACTTCTTTGCTCTTTCCCTTGTTCTGCACATCCATATATGTGAGCAGATAATCCTTGTCTTTCACCTTTATGCCGGGAATGACTTTTCTGGCATTGTTTTCAAAATACTTGAACGCTGCGTTGATAGCTTCTTTCACTTGCCTGTCGTTACCTATGTCTTGAGTTTCCAAGTCGCCTGAGCCTCTTACAGCCGTATTTTCAAGGCGATATACTCCCACTTCACCGCTGCTGCCTTTTCCCACAGCAAACACATGACCGAAAGGCAGCTTGGCATCAGGAATCAGGGTATCTGGCGTCTGCTCAGGTACGGTGACTATTTCTTCTATTCCTTCCTCTTTATCAACAAATCCCAAATTTACATCTGCATATTCCCCGCCTTCTATAACCTTGAGCTGCTCCTTTACCCGGCGGCGGCCTTCTATGGCATATTCAAGGAGCATCTGCGTCTGCTCTTTGGTCATATTTCCATCAGGGAAAAGCAGTTTGGCAAGGCCAGACATGGTCTTTCTGACAGCTGTCTCGTCTCTCTTGTTAAAGTCTTTGTTGAGAGCAAAGTATTGGTCGAATATATGGGAAAAGTCTTTCTTTCGCATTTCCTTGCAGAACTCTGAAAGGCAGTCGGTTATGAGCCCGTATCTGTCGGTCAGGAGTTCTGACCTCATCTTAGGGATTTCCCAGCCTGGCAGGTAATAGTGGATCCTGTCGAAAAAAGCGCTGTCGTTGTTAAATTCCTCCGGAAACGGACTGAACAGGTGGGTCACCTTGAGTAAGGTCTCCACGCTGGCATTGATGTTTCCTATATATACTATTGAGGCGTCGGCATTGATCTGGTCCTTTCCCCTTGCGAAAGCGCCTGATGCCATATAACCCTTCAGTATCTGAATTGCGTCCATGTCCCTGAACTTCATGCCTGCCACTTCGTCGAAAGCCACGCAGTCCCAGTGTCCCACAAGCCCCACATGTCGGGTTCTCATATCAAAAAAGAGGTTGGCAACGGAAGTCTTGCCTCCGCTCATCAGGATGGAATAAGGGGAAATTTCGGCATATATATGGGATTTCCCCGTTCCCCTGGGACCGAGTTCGCAAAAATTATAATTGCGCTCGATCAGCGGCACCATCCTCTCGACAAAATGCAGTTTCTCTTTTTCCTGGAGCGCTTCCGGTTCGTAGCCTGCCGACCTGAGGAGCAGGTCACGCCATTCTTTGTAAGTGAACTCCGAACGCTTGTCCAGGATGTCCTCAAGATTCAGGTTCGGCATCTGGATAGGCTTGAGGCTCGTTATCTTGAATGGTGAATCTTCGGGATTTTTTCTTTTCCGGGATAACCTTTTTTCTTCAAAATCAAAGTCATCATCCCCATAGCGATATGCGATCTGCGTCAGGCACCATATACCGCCGGTCAGGATCTTTGTGTAGTCTCTGGCATATTCGGCAGGCAGCACAAAGGGTTCGATCTCCAGATTGGTAAAATGAGCCACATATATGTCGTTGTATTCGTCCAGCTTTGCGGACACCTTGTCGATGACTGTATACTGGCCTTTTTCTCTTATCTTGGACTTGATCTTTTCGCTCTCGTCCGGCCTGACATAATTTTCTGACAGTATCCTGTTTATCTTTTCCAGACCTATACTGATGGCGTCTTCGTCATCGGTGGAGCAGTACATGCCCAGCAGATATTCAAGGACGAAAGTCGGTACATTGATCCCGCGTTTCATGTATGCGGTCAGATCCTTGCGGACTATCCTGCCGGGAAAGTTTTCGATTATTTTTCTGTCCAGTTGGTCCATGTATTTTCCTCCTTCGGGATATTATTTAGCACATATTCTGCCTGGAAACCGTGCTCCCTCTGAAATTCGGCAGCCGTGCTGTCCCTGCTGCATCTGATGATAAGATGCTTATCATCCTTGAAAGCTGTATCTGCTATGGCTGTCACGGAATCCGGTATATAAATGATCCTCAGATTCTCACAGCGGGCAAAAGCAGACGCCCCGATCTCGCAGACTCCATATGGTATCCTTACTTCTTTTATATATGTATTTTCGCAAAAAGCCTCTCTGCCGATGGTCGTCACTCCCGCCGGTATTTCGGTTATCTCGTCTTTGCCTGTATAGTTTTCAAGGTAATCGCCGTCTATTATGTATCCGGCCTTCGCCCGGGCTTTGAGCCATGGAGTTCCGTCGAAGCAGTTTTTTCTGTGCCATTCCGTCTGGTCATCTATTTCGAGATCGCAGAACGAACCGCAGTGATAAAAGGCTCTTTCTCCAACCTTTTCCAGTTTATGGAAAGTGGGGGTGTTGTTTTCTGCGGTGTATAGTCCTTTCAGCTCAGGACATTCTGCAAAGGACCTTCTGCCGATCTCCTTTATATTCTGCGATACTATGACTTCTCTCAGGCTTTCCAGACCGCTGAACAGATAGTCGGGAACGACCTTTATTTTGCTGCCCATGGAGACTCTTTCCAGAGAAGAACATCCCTTGAAAGCATCTATGCCTATGGTCCTGACTGAGTCTGGCAGAACTATCCTCCTCAGCCTTGGGCAGTCTATAAATGCTTCCTGCCCGATAGATGTGACAGCTCCCGGAATGATCACTTCTTCCAAAGCTCTGCAATGGGCAAACAGTCTTTTGGGTATGCTCTTGATCCCTTCGGGAAGGGTGATCGAGACCAGGTTGGTACATCCTATGAATGCTTCGTTTTTAATGGATTTTACGGTCTGCGGTATCGTTATTTTTTTGAGGTTGCGACACCAGCCAAAGGCCTGCTTCTGTATTTCTTCTATCCCCTCGGGGAGCACTATGGAATTGATCCTGTCTGTGTTCTGAAAAGCAGGGCCTACCACTTTCCCCAGTCCTTTGGGGACCACCACATCCTTTATCGTTCTGTCATATTTTTTTATGACCCCGTTTTCTACTGTAAAATTTTTGCGAGTTGTACTTGTGCCGAACAGCCTTGCGGCCATTACTGCTTTTTCTTTGTCTAATTCCGCCTTCTTTATGGCTGAGCTGACGCTTGACTGCGCTATTCTCATCTCATTGGAAATTTCTTTCTTCCATGAGGATCCATATCTGCTCCGCCACCTGCTGCTGATGCCCATTTCAATCGCCTCTCCGTAAAAATAGTTGTCCATCAGCGCCAGGTATTGTTTTATGGCCTTTTCTTTTTCGGCTTTTTCCTCGAGATCCTTATATTCTATCTTGCATTGTAAGTCTGCTTTTTTGCCGAAATATATATCCAGCGCACATGCGCAATCCGGGGAGTCATACACTCTGACATCCTTGTATTTTGCTATCTTCAGTTCTGCCGATTCATCACCGCATAGCTCAGGATCAAAGCTGATGGCGTAGCATGGGGTCAGGCATATAATATTTTTCCTCGCCTTGATCATTTTCGTATATGGCTGAGAAAAGAAGCCTTCCATATGCTCGGTTACTCCGGCAGGGCCGTCTGCGTTGCTTGCATTGCTTGTGCCGTCTGCATTGTTCGCTTTGTCCACTTTGTACGCGCCGGGGACCATTGCATCGATGAATTGGGTGTAGCCATATCTGATATTGGAATCTTTTAAAAAGAGTTCATTGAGTTCAGATCTGAAAGCAGCTTTTTCTGCTTTCTCTCCTTTGCTTCTGAGCTTGATATATTTCTGCATCTGGTCATTTATCATCTTTTCTTCCATTGAAGAGCATCCTTTCACTATCTGGGTCATTTGACTTTGTATATAGGGACGATGGACAGGGCAAGGCATACGGCGATGACCGAAGACGATGGCGTCTCCGTAGATTTGCGCCTCATGAGTATATATCTACTCATATATTACTACTCATATGATTTTTTTACAACAGAAATTATTATTAAAGAGGCTTTCCTGTACCAACGGAAAATGCAGTTTATTCTTAATAGTTCAAGTGGGAGGTAGCCTTATGAAAGATATAGAATATGGACATATAGAACTACGGTTAAAAGAAATAATGGAAGCACAGAATCTAAGTATAAATAAGCTGGCCAGCCGTGCAGAAATGCAGCGCACGCAGCTAAAGAAATATATGAATAATAATGTCCAGCGGGTGGACCTGGCCATCCTCTCCAGGCTCTGTTACTGTCTGGAGTGCGACCTGAGCGATCTGCTGGTGTATGTGAAGGCGTGATCGCTGGGATTCCGGTATTCTCGGCGGGGATCCTGACCCTCTCAGCTGGGATTCTATCACTCTCAGCGAGGATGCTAGCCCCCCTGGTCAGCAAAATTCCCACTTTTGGCCGTTTTCTATCGTGCCTGAGAGAATCTTGATCACTGAAATTCCCTCCTTTTGCTGCGATATAGCTCTCCGGAGAAAATCACCCGCCCTGGAGTCTCTCTATATGCGCCGGAAAGCTCTTTCAAGGGAATTTTCCACGAGAAAAACTGTCGGTATCGCACAAAATTCTCTCCGGAGCCGGTCATCTGCCGGAATAGAGGGAAAAATGCTGTCTGAAATTCTCTTGACCGACCGCGGTTCCGGCAAAAAGTGGGATTTTTTGCGATCTTGCCAGAGCTCGCAGGCAATTTTGGTGATCACTCCGGAGCTCGCGGCCGCGCCCGGGCGGAGATCGTGCCGAAGACCACGGCCACCCGCCGCCTACTGTGCGCGCCTCACCGACCCGCAACCTGCTGCGCGCCCCCACCGGCTCCGCCCCTTGACTTTTTGCGGATTCCCACTATACTTTTGTACATGGATAGAATTATTGAAAGGATATATCATGGCAAAATCGACTATTAAACCCAATCACATGAGTATCAACTGGCACGACTATACAGGCCATACGGAGGATGAACCGATCACCCAGGCGAGCCTCACAGTCAAAGGCTCTCTGATCGGCCGGGTGGGGCTGATGCTGCTTTCCTGCGGCACAGGCGCCTGGCGGGTGCGGAGTTCCATGAACTCCATGGCGGAGTATCTGGGCGTTACCTGCACTTCTGGCATAGGCCTAACCACCATAGACTACACCTGTTTTGAGGGGCACGAGACTTATACCAACTCCCTTTCCCTCAAGAATACCGGCGTGAACACGCATAAGCTGGACCGTCTGGAAAGGTTTGTGAGAGAATTTCCTCAAAAGGGAATAAATATGTCCGGCGAGCAGATCCACTGCCTTTTAGACGGCATTGAACAGCAAAAGGGACTTTATTCACCGCTAAAGCTGGGGCTTGCGGCGGGCTTTGCCTGCGGTGCCTTTACCTTTCTCCTGGGCGGCGGCCCTGTGGAAATGGTCTGCGCCCTTATCGGGGCCGGCTGCGGAAATTATCTGCGGAGCAGGCTGCTCAGAAAGCAATATACACTTTTCATGTGCGTGATCCTTTCCGTGGCGCTGGCCTGCCTGACTTATGTCATTTCTCTGAGGCTGGCGGAAACGCTGTTTTCTCTGGTATCAGGCCATGAGGCCGGATATATATGCGCCATGCTGTTTATCATTCCGGGATTTCCGTTTATAACCAGCGGCATTGATATGGCCAAGCTGGATATGCGTTCGGGGATAGAGCGTCTTGTTTATGCGGTCATGATCATAGTTATAGCGACCATAACCGGGTGGGTCATGTCCATGCTCCTTGGGCTCCAGCCCAAAGAATTTCTCGACTTTTCGGTGGGTCCGGTCCTTTTGCCGGTGCTCAGGCTGGCGGCCAGTTTTGTGGGTGTTTTTGGCTTTTCTCTTATGTTCAACAGCCCGGTCAAAATAGCTGCTTCTGCTGCGGTGATCGGAGCCATTGCCAATACATTCAGGCTCGAACTGGTCGATCTGGCCGGGTGCCATACGGCTGTGGCCGCTTTCTTTGGGTCGCTGATTGCAGGCCTGCTGGCATCACTGCTGATGAAATGGCTGGGCTATCCGAGGATCTCGGTGACCGTTCCGTCCATTGTGATCATGGTGCCGGGGCTTTACTTATACCGGGGCGTTTACAACCTGGGGATAATGTCCCTTGATGCTTCGGCCAACTGGCTCGTTTCGGCCCTGCTCATCATCCTGATGCTGCCGCTGGGATTGATATGCGCAAGGATAATCACCGACAAATCTTTCCGCCACTGCGGCTGACCTGAAAAGCCGTCTGATCTTGGCGCAAAAAATACTAACGGAGGAGCTATGCTCCTCCGAATTTAATTTCACTATTTCGTTTACTCCCGCCTCATAAAGTTCCATGAGGGCGAGCATCGTGTCTGCCTGCGGATAGCCGACGCCTGTTTCGTACTTGTAAATGGCTTGTACGGAGCCGAGACAGAGATACTCTCTGACCTGCTCGACGGTCAGGTGCTTTTTTTCCCGCAGACGGCGCAGGTTCATGCCAATGATCTTGGGGTCATATTCAGGTCTTTGTTTCATTGTTGCCTCCTGTTCATCAGAATATTATAGGATATCACAACTTAGTTTGATTGGCAAGTTTTTTCGCAAAATTTTTGCAAATTGTTTTTCAATTTATTCCAATGGCAAAAGCCGCTCTGGCTTCCACCCACTTTTTTCTTTTCTGAAGAAATTAAAAGAGCCTTGTAACCGAACTTCAGGCTCCTTTCCGCCCCCGGCTGACCGGCTGTGGCCGATGCTCACGAAGCCCGGTACACGCCGCAGGCCGCACGCCTGCGGACACATGCTGCCATGAGCGGAAAAGTTTTCTGCGAGACTGGTTTTATTGAATCCTCCCATACTACGCAACACTAAACCTTAGAAAACAAAATATAACAGAATAATCAGCAACCATAACTATGAACTCTTTCTTCTTATCATATCACGATAGAAAATTATGTTGGTTGTCTCGCACGGAAAATATTTGATCATATGGTTAAATATGCGGCCCACGGCCCGGCAGCCTTCAAAGGCATATCGGGCTCAGGACCATATCAGCCGTGAAGTCCCCGCCGGGGCCCACGGTCATATCTGGTGCCATTGTCTGTTCAGGCCTTAAATGTCCACATCGAACTCAAAGGTCTGATTGTGCTTGTCGAGGGCCATCTGCATTTTGCCCAGTTCTTCATCAACCCGCTCGTAGTCCTGCTTGACTACTTCCAGGTCGTAATTGATATAACGGTATTCAGGCGCCGCCTTGCGGGCAGAATAAACGCCTGCATTTATCCTCACCTTAGGCGACTGCTTGCGCAGGCTGTCCAGAAAGCTTTTCCTCCGGTTGAGCTGAGCCATCCTGATCAGGATCTGGTCGACGGTCATAACTTCATCGCCTACCTGTATCTGGCTGGTAAGATTGGCATTGTTGATGGCGTGTTTTATTTTGACGATCTTGCGGTCGATCTGGTCTATGGTGTCCGCTACCTGGGAATAATCGTATTCCGGTATAACAGGTTCTTCGTCGAGGGCGGCCACATAAGTGCATCCTTCTGCTTCTTTGCTCCGCCAGAACTCTTTATCCTCGTTGAGTTTTCTGAGAACTTTATTTGCGTATGCTGATGTCATCCTGACCATCGTGTTTCCTCCATTCTTTCGTTGATGAAAACAGGATACCACTATCATCGGGCTTTGTCATTGACGGCAGAGTTAAATGGGACGGGCCCTGCGGCTGAGCAGGATAAGCAATGGGCCGAGGGCGTGCATGGGGCCAGCGAGGGTTCACGAGACTAGAAAGGGTTCGCAGGGTGCAGTAGTCAAAAGGAGTTGGGACGGCCGGCAAGGGAGTATTGCGAGGGCAAGCAAGGGGTGCGTTGGGACGCCGGCAAGGGAGTATACACCCGATCCTTATATTTTTTTCGATCCAGGGGGGCTGACTACACCTAAAAATAGATTTTTTATTTATTGAGGGGGTCTCCGTCCCCCTATTTTCTTTTGATCCAGGCTTTTAGGGGGGAGTAAAGAAAGGGGGTAAAGTTCTTTTTCGGGCAGTTTTTTGCCGTTTTGATAAGTTTAATTGTCAAAACGAGTTTCTTAGAGTCATCTCCCCTCCCCCTAAATGACAGTTCATTATCGGTTTCGGTGTAGTCAGTCCCCCTGAATGTACATTTTGTCTCTATTTTGGTGTAATGTGACTCCAGCGGATCATTGTTGATGAAGACGCAGCCGCCATC
>UQOC01000015.1 GCA_900542565.1 uncultured Eubacteriales bacterium
AGACCCTCCTTGTGTTTGGTTGTTTTTGGGTAATATCATTTTAACACATTGGAGTCGGTCTCTTTTTCTTTTTCAGTAAAAACTCCACAATTATTTTACACTATCCTTGAAAAGGACATGGCCTTGAGCCCTATCATATATTGTTTCTGGCAGCTTCAAAGCGTCTCTCCCCGATGGTCTGTGAAATAAGCGGCATCAGCATGAATGCTCCGTATGCCGTGAAGAAAACATGCGACATCACCGTCAGAGGCGGAAATATCATCACAGGATCATAGTAAATATGCGTCTGATCCAGGATCCATCCTATCATTACCACAGTGAGCAGCGCAAACATGCCTGTGACAAAAGCCCGGTCCCTGTTATCAAACCTGTATATGGAAAACGCTGTACGGCCTTTCAGAGAATATCCCCGGCATTTCATGGACATGGCGCTTTCCACAAAGTTTTCCGTAAACCATGTTATCAGAATGGATATCATTCTCAACCCGTTGATACATCTGCGTGGCAGGCTGCCCTGGGATGGGCTTTTGCCTATTCCCATCTGAGCCCTGTTGACACGGCGCCCATATTCTTTTATCCTCGGCACAGTCCGCAGCATTATGGATAAAAAAAGCGACAGCTTAGGCGATATCCTTCCAAACAGGTAAACGATCTTATCTGATGAAACAACGGCAAACACACATGAAAAGAGCATTATGACCGCAGCTGCTGTAAAGCCTATCCTCAGTCCATACATAAGAGCCTCAAGGGTTATCTGATTGCCAACTATGTTCTGTTTCAGAGGAGTAACTCCAAAATGGTTATAATATGCATACCAAAATGCATATATCATGGCAAATGGTATGAGGAAGAAGTTGAATATAAGGGCTTTTTTCCCCTTCAGCCTGACCGACCAGACAAATGCGCACAGATATGATATGGCCAGATATACCGGATGGTCAAACCATATGGTAAGGCCGATGGCTGCCGTAAAATATATTAAATTGATGGCCGGATGATAACTGTCAAATCTCATGTTTCCATCATCCCGTATTTGGTCTTTATCCTGTTGAGCTTTTCTGATATAGGTCTTGACAGCAGCAATACGCACAGGAAAACAGCGATCCCCTGGCTCACATTGACAGGTATTCCCGACAGATATATGGCAAGGACGGATTCTCTGTTCAGCATCTGAGCCATGGTGAAAACAGTACATGTGTCAAGAAGCGGACCGACCATGGCCACCATCATTACAAAGCCGGCAATGGCAGCACCAAGTGGTTTTTCTGCCTTGATGATCCCTTTTCTGCCCAGCAGTCCCGAAATAAACCCCAAAAGCCCGAACGAAAACATCTGCCATGGTGTCCACGGGCCCTGCCCAAACAGCATGTCGCTGACGATAAGGCTGAGAGAACCTGTCATAAATCCGGCCTGAGGGCCAAAAGCCATGGCGGTTATCATCACTATTCCCCCTATAGGTTTAAAATTGGGGGCCCACACAAATGCAGCTCTTGATGCTACGGCAATGGCACACATGACCGCAAGCGTCACCAGTTCCCTTGCGCCCGGTCTGCGGCTTTCAAAGCTGGCAAAAAACGGAAGCATTGAATATATCATTATGAGCACACTGGCTATGTAATATCTCCTGTCACCCATATACCATGAAATACCCACCGTCAGCGGTATCAGGATCACCATCACTATAAGGGCGGACCAAAAGCCCCTGCGGCTTTTCCCTGTGGTCATTTGTTGATTTTGCATAGTTCTATCACATCCTCGTTGGTTATGGCATTTTGGAAAAGATGGCGGCTCATCCTGTTGGCAGCCGTAGTGTAAAAGCTGTTTTGTGAGAAAAACCTGCGCGGAGTGTTGACCGTTATGACATTCCCGTCAAAAAACATGCCCACCATATCGGCGTATTTGGCGCAGAATTCCACATCGTGGGAGACCATGAGCACAGTTACTCCCTGTCCTTTGAGCTTTTTCAATATTTCAGCAAACTTTATCTTAAAAAAGTTATCAATGCCCTTGGTAGGTTCATCCAGCAGCAATATCTCCGGTTCTGTGAGCAGCACCTTTGCAAGTGCCGCCCTCTGCTGTTCTCCTCCTGAAAGATCATATGGATGGCTGTCCAGCAGGTGGGATATATCACATATATCCGCCACTTTTTCAATCTGATCCCTGTTACTCCCGGAAACCAGCATTTCCTCAAGATCTTCCCTTACCGTCTTTTTGACAAAAAGGCTCTGGGGATCCTGAGGCAGCATGGCCAGATTGCCTTTAAAGAGCTCATCGTTCTTGAATTTTTCGATCCTCTTGCCTGATATGAGTATCTGTCCCCTGTAAGGTCTGCATATATTGCAGATGGATTTCAAGGTTGTCGATTTGCCTGTCCCGTTGCCGCCGACTATGGCAAATATGGACCCCTTAGGCACATTCAGGCTGACTCCCCGGAGAACATCTGGAGAATTTTTCTCATATCTGTACCATATTTCTTTAAGGGTTATGGCGGGAACCCCGGTTTCTTCTTCTCTGCGCGGTTCTTCCCCGATCGAAGGGACTTGTATCTTCCTGCCGTCAAACAGGCTGCTGAGCCAGTTTCGTCCTTCACGGACCGTCAGAGGACATTGGAGGTCATTTTCCACACCATAATATATCTGCACAGGTGACGGCATGGCTGCAAACATCTGATTGTTCTCTTTTTTCAGGAATTCCCCTATCGCTCTCGGTTCGTCTACAGCCAGCAAAGCACCGTCCTCCATGACCGCTACACGATCCGATGCATGAAAAACATCTTCAAGTCTGTGTTCTGTGATTATGACCGTAGTTCCAAGTTCAAGGTTGATCTTCCTCACCGTATTGAGAAAATCTGCTGCTGCTATGGGATCCAGCTGGCTCGTAGGCTCATCCAGTATCAGTACCGAAGGCTGCATCGCCATGATGGATGCCAGGTTCAGCAGTTGTTTCTGTCCTCCGGAAAGCTGGGACACATCTTTCCGGAACCATCCCTGAATGCCGAAATAGCTTGCCATCTCGGCTACCCTGAGCCTTATCGTCTTTTGATCCTCTCCTAAACTTTCAAGGCCGAAAGCCAGCTCGTGCCATACTTTATCTGTTACTATCTGATTGTCAGGATTCTGCATCACATAACCGATCTTGGAGGACTGCTCCCGCAGGTCGGCTTCCCTGAGAGGCTTTCCTTCAAATATGATCTCTCCGGAAAGGTTTCCGTGCGGAGCGAGAACACTCTTGAGATGGCGGAGGAGCGTTGTCTTGCCGCTTCCGCTCTTTCCGCACACCGTCAGATACTCTCCCCGTTCGATTTTAAGATTTATATTTTTCAAGGCAAGCTTTCCATTGGCTGTAGGATATGAAAAACTCAGATCCTTGATCTCAAAATGCGCCATATTATCTCCTCCGTTATATCGATCACTGTAGGTACTGCCAAAAATGCCCCATAAGCCGCAGCACCGCATATGGTATAAGGTCCGGCAGATATGTCCCCGCCGGCGCTGTACCCTGTCCCGCCCATAAACGCACAAAACAGGACGACGATCATGAGCA
Source organism: uncultured Eubacteriales bacterium (assembly GCA_900542565.1). Lineage (GTDB taxonomy): Bacteria > Bacillota > Clostridia > Peptostreptococcales > Anaerovoracaceae > Fimisoma > Fimisoma avicola. The sequence continues at coordinate 3,544 of UQOC01000015.1, forward strand.
CTGTCATCAGGGCCATCAGTATGCCGTCCCGCCTGTCAAATCTGTAAATCGCAAAGCTGGTCCTCCTGCCGGTGCCGTAGCCTCTGCTCCTCATGCTGTCGGCAGTGACTATGCCTCCCTCAAGAGCCCATGTTGTCAGTGTAGACAGCACAGTCATCCCGTTGTCCAGCCTTTCTTTTTTTGTTCCCGTATCTCCGGCTTTTCCCACACACTTCCTGGCGGCTGTTATCTGGAATATCTTGCGTCGGAAAGCCGGGACCAGTCTGAGTATCATGGACAGGACCAGCGAGACCGACGGCGCCCCGCGGCCAAAGATATACATGAACTTGTCGCTGGTCATTACCCTGTTATATGAGGCGAACCATATTATCACAGAGATGAACATTGCGGCCAGAGCCATGCCGTAATACAGCGATTCAAGTGTATACGCACGGCCGCCCAGATATGTAAAAAGGATCGTCTGACCGTTTGGATTGAACAGCGGGCTTACGGCTGAAAGGATGATGAACAGCGGTACCATGCCTGCCAGAAACCGCAGGCCGCCTGTCCCGGTAAGTGTTATATGATATGCGGATGAAAGGATAACAGCACATGCCAAGTACAGCGGGTGTGTAAAAAACATCCCGAATACGACAGCCCCGATAAAAAACATGAAATTTATCACCGGATTATATGTGGAAAATGTATCTGACTTTGACATCAATTATCCTTTCATCCTTTGCGTGCAGGTTATTGCTGCACTCCGGCAGCGCCCAGATCTTCGCCCAGCCCTTTACATGTATAGCACCAGGCTATGGAATCTCCGTTTGAGACTTTATATGCCGAGCATCCGTAATTAGGGAACCATCCGTTGACCTTGTACATCCATCCGGACTGAGGTCCGCAGTCAAATTCGTACAGATTTCCTATACCTTCTATATACGAACTGCCATACATAGGCGTATAGGAATACTCAAGCTGTATCCCGTACTTATCGCAGGCTCTTTTAAGCACATCCAGGACCGTTTCCCCATCGTTAAATCCTACTTTTGCAGCCTTCAGCAAATATCCGCTTGAAGGCACATAGCCTGCCTTGCTCGGATCCAGATCATCCATATTATTTAATATTGTATCACATCGTATTTCAATGGTACAAGTATATTCGTACTCACTTCCTGAAGAGGCCTGTCCGTTCCCTGTATCTGAGGTCTGCTGGTCCCCTCCCTGACTGCTGCCGCCGCTTGCAGACTGGCTGTCTTTGCCGTTGCTGTCCTGCTGGCCGCCGCTTTCCCCGGAAGTATCATTCTGTCCTTCTGCTTCTTCTTCCAGAGCTGATGCCTCTTCCTGCCGTCTGTCCAGTTCTTCCTGAAGCTGGTCTTTTGTGAAGCAAAGATCGTGGTCATCAGATATTTCCATGGCCTGAGTTATATTGAATTCGTTGAGAGATGCAATGGAAAGGTCTGCTGAAGTCATCTCTGTCCCAACAATGGAAATCGCTTTTCCGGCTCCGGCAGTTTCTGCACCGTCGCCCGCTGACGCAGTCACATCGCCCTCAAAGACATTGACTCCCATGGAGCCTGTCTGCACATTGACAGAAAAGACCGTGCCGTCAGCATTGATGACTGTGTCCATGGCGCTGACCTGCCCGAATTTTTCTCCATCGTTGAGGACGGCAAATATCTCTCCTGCCCCCAGGGACATTGTAATCTTGCCGTCATCCCTTTCATTTACGGAAGCTGTGGTATTTTCAGCCATAGTAAATGTGTTTTTCCCTGCTGAGATGCGCATCTGTGCCTTGCTGTTGGTGGTGATCTTGTCTCCTGGCTGCAAAGACGCGCCTTCTTCCAGTTCAAAGGAGACTCCGTTCCTTTCCACATTGACCACTCCCGTTACGGAAGATGCAGTTGCAAAGGAATCATCTCCGCCGGAAAACCATCCTTTCATGGAACCAGCCCATACTATGCCTGCTGCTATTATCAGGACGATCACAGCGACCATTATTATGTTAAAGATCTTTCTCTGTTTCTTCGTTTCCAATTATCTCTCCTAAATTATCAGTTTCAATTTTCTTTTTTGCGGCTGTATGCGGCAAAAACAGTCCCTGCTGCTCCAAGCCCACAGATCACCCACAGCATGGCAAGATCGTTTTGATCTCCGGTCTTGACCGTTTCAGATCCTTCTGCTGCTCCCTCTGTGTTTGCGTTGTCCTCCTGTCCGTTCTGCTCTGTATCGGATGCATCTTGCGAAAAGATCGGTTCATCTTTTATATCAGTCATATCGTAAAGGGCAGTCTGGCCGTCAAGCATCCTGTAATAGGATACAAGAGCATAATAACCCTGTTCTGTGGCAAGCTGATTGATCCCGTATCCGGACACATGCTCAAAACCCCCGCCTTCCACATAATATCCCAGTATGGCGTCAAGAACCGTATTGCCGTCTTTGATGAACCTGCCATCCTCCAGGGGATCAATGCCCATGGCGGTCAGAGCCGTAAGGACCTGAGCGCATGATTCTATGTTGGCGGATTCAAAGCTTCCGTATCCGCCGTTGTCTGACTGTCTTTCTGAAAGAAGCTGGAGAGCTTCATCTACTGCCGTTTTCACCTGTTCATTATCATCATAGTACGGAGCAAGGGCCTGCACTGCTATGGCTGTCATATCAATGTCCGCTGTAGTCCCTGCAAGGCTCCAGCCGCCGTCATCCAGCTGTGCATCCAATATGGCTCTGATAAGGCCTTCCCTGGTCACCTGGACCCCGCCGTCATATACGACTGGTATGTCGTAATTTCCGCTGTCAAAGGCTATGAGCGCATACATTATGCCGTTTATCCCCTGTCTGCTCACATATTCCATGTCCGAGAGCCCAGCCAGCAGGTTGTGCCCGTCAACATCTGACGGATCCAGTCCCAGGGCGGTCAGTGCCAGTATCACCCTTGAGTTCTCAGTGGATCTTGATCTGTGGAGCTGCTCGTTTTCGTTTATGTTAGCCGCTACATATTCCTTGACATTATCATAATACTGCTGATACACGCTGTCCGGAACATCATATCCGGCCCTGGCAAGTCCCAGTACGATCCAGTCTCCGCCCTCGGAAGCTACAGTCAAGCCGTTTTCTGCGGCAATGTCTGCAAGATATGCGCCTGTTTCCTCGTAGGCTTTTCTGATGGTCTCTGCGTCGATGTCAGGGGCTGCCGTTTTCTGTGAAACGGTAAAAGTAATATCCCCGTCCTCATCTGATGTCACCGTACCGCTGACGGTCATGGATGCATAATCTTCTGCCTTGTCGCCTTGAGGAATAACATCAAATGAATATGTATCGCCTTTAAGCAGGATAAATGTCAAAGCACCGCTCCCGGCAGCCTCACCTGCCTGTACTGACCTGTATCCTCCATCTGAAGCGGAATCTCCACGCACTTTGATGTTTTCTATCGTATAATCTTTCCCGTAAGTCCACCCTTCGTTGGTACTAGAGGCATTTACCGCCATTACCTCTAAAGCTGCATTGTCTTCGTCAATGAGTATCTCCACAGTCCCCAGGGATGTCATTGTCTGGGTGTCTGTTCCCAGACCGGCAATGCTGTTTTCTGTGAAAGCCTCAAGGATGTACCTGCCCGGAGCTATATCAAATGTGTAGCTGCCGTTTTGGGCCTGGACATTTTCAAGGAGGTCGTTCTTCTTATATGTATCGTCTTCAGTGTAAAGGGCAGCCTTGTCTATGCCGTCATGGAGACTGATTTCTGCACTGATATTATCTTTGTTTATATAGATCACAGCAGGATTTTTTATCACATACTCCCATTCTGACGAGGATGCAGCGATATAATACTTCCCATCTGCCATATCATCAGGTATGGTAAATGTTGCCTGCCCGTTTTCATCTGTAATTGCTCCGTCTATTTCTGTTTCTTCTCCGGTTTCAGCGTTTATCCAAACAAGTTGTGAATCCTCCATCGGGCTTTTATCATAATCATATTCTGGCATCATCATGAGGAACATCTTCTGGGTAACCGTTACAGTTATCTCCTGTCCCGATGAAGCATAAGACGGTGCGTCAACCCATGTGTACAGATCGGTTAAGAAGCTCTCATCTGTGAGGATGAAAAAGTCTATTACATCCCCTGAAAATATCTCCTGTGTATCCACAGTCGAGCCTGTTGTTGTTCCAGGGTATACAGGATATTCTTCATTCACCAGGAATCCCGTGGAATATGTCGGAACAGAAAATATCTCCCGGATGGTGCTTCCGCTCATTTGAAGATAATCGTCTTTGGTCTGGGCTGTAAATTCTTCCCCGTATATCATCTCATGAGCTTTTACCAGGGCATCAAGGGCCGAAACGCCATCTGTTACACTGTCACTGTATCCGTAACTTTCCGCCAAGTCCGCAGCCACCGTTACCGTTTGGCTGAACCCGTTCAAATATGTTCCTGCTTTCTGGTTCCTTATGGTAACATCAACTGTTTCCGGCTTATCTACCGTAATGGTATATGTCTCTGCGGGAACATCTGCGGCATCGTTCATGGTAGGCCAGCTTGGATCGCCGCATACTACTTCTATGACTGTACCGTCCTGGACTGGTATTGCTTCTGTCATCTTGTATTCCTGGCCGTTTGAGATCATTTTTACCTGGAAATTTTTATTGGATGCAGTCGGTCTGATATATACTTCTTCTATGCCGGAGTCTATTGAAAGTGTATATTTCTTTGTGTCTTTGTCAAAATCCGGAGAGAGCTCTCCTCCGCTTATTTCAAGTGACTTGACAGTCTTGCCATTGTCTCCATACACTCCGCCCAGGTCTCCCCAGGTAACTGTATAAAGCAGTGCGATCTCATCACCATCTTCAACCGTCACATCTCCTATACCTACATTCGTAAACCAGTCGTTCAGTGTGGCCGTCCATCCCGAATATGCCACGGCATCGGACTCGCCCAGCCCTTCAACTTCACTTATATATCCGTTTTCGACAATGCTTTTGTTTTCAGCTTCCGCCGCTGCCTTTACGGCATCAAGCATCGTCGATCCCTCCGGTATAGTTACCTTCGTGTCTATCAGAGTACCGCTCCATGAAGGAGCTCCATTTCCCATGTCTTCAGTAAAGGTTGTGTTTTCAATCTTTACATTTACCGTGATCTGGCCGCTCTGTGCAAAAGCCGCCGATGGAATCATGGTCATCATAATGGCGATCATCAAAAGCATTGACAGCCATTTTTTCATGTTCTTGTTTTTTAACATGATCCTCTCCTCTTTTCTTAAATAAAAGCAATAGCTGATCGAGGTGTTTAGGATAGCGGGGCGAAGCCTTTGGCAGCCAACACCCCGCAGGATGAAAAGCTTGCCTAAAAAAGCGCCCCTCCAAAGAGGGACGCTTACTGATATTTAATCGCCGTCTGCCTGCAAACCGTATTGCTCCGCTTATCGCAGGCAAAGAAAAAATCTCAGTCTCACCTCAGAAGACTCGATACATTAAAGCAGACAGGTCTACCGACTTGATCCTTATAACCTACCGGGAACGCCTTCTCAAAGCTTATGCTCCAATGGCCGGCGCCGTAACGCCAGTTCCTTTCGTAGATCTCACGGGTGCTGAGACACAGTGCCGGATTCTCACCGGCTTCCGATTTGTCTTACTTTTATCTATTCGATTGTCAAATATATCTTACTACCTGAAAAGGGGTGATGTCAATACAAATTTGCCGTACACAGCTTGAGCCGCCGCAGCCTTGACTTCGGTCTCCCTCCTTTATCACAGGTTTGAGGATTTATCCACCAGTGATGCCAGGATTTCCAGGGCTCTGTCCACTTCTTCAGGCTCAGCATAGGCATAGGAAAGCCTGATCGCCCTGTTTTCGGCATAGTCATATATGTTTCCTGGATTAAAGAGGATCCCGTGTTTAAGGGCTTCCTGAAAAAGCCGGTCCACCGGCACTTTTCCATTCAGCCTGAGCCAGATATAAAATCCTCCCTTTGGGACATCCCACCGGGCCATGCCGCCGAAATACCGCTCCAGAGCGGCCAGGGCGTTATCCCTCCGCTGTTTCAGCTCTCCCCGCAGCCAATCCAGATATATATCATAATCTCCTCCTGACAGCAGCTCAGTCATTATCCACTGGGATACGGAACTTGCCCCGTAGTCGGTCTGCATCTTCACATCGCCGAGCCTGTAGACTACTGATTCAGGGCCTACCACCCAGCCTGTCCTCAGGCCCGGAGCCATGGTCTTTGAAACGGTACCCATATATATGACGGTCCCGTTCCTGTCCTGAGCCTTTATGGCCTCTGGAGGCTTTTCATCTATCCACAGCTGGCCGTAAGCATCGTCCTCGATGATGGGCAGCCTTTCTTTCTGACAGAAATTCAAAAGGTTCAGCCGTCTCTGCCGGCTCATCACATTACCTGTGGGATTCTGATTGGTCGGTATGGTATATATCAGTCCTTTGTCTGATCGGTCTTTTATCTCCCAGTATTTGAGTCCTTCCTGGTCCATGGGCACTCCCATCAGGCCCATTCCCGCCGACTGAAAGACCTGGAGAGATTTCAGGTAAGTTGGGGCTTCCGTATAAACCATGCTGCCTTTCTTGAGCATGCATACAGAAATAAGCTGAAGGCCCTGCAATGAGCCTGACACTATCAGGATGTTCCCCGGCGTACACTGGATGTTCTGTTCTGCATAAAGCCTTTCTGCCAGTACCTGTCTCAGCTCCGGCAGGCCCAGAGGTCCCAGATAGTTCAGGGCAGTCATCCTGGATGGCAGCTTTTTCAGTATCTTGTTGACCAGTTTTGACGGATACAGGGACGGCGACAGCTCTCCTGTGCCTATCCTGATATAACCCGGCTCAAATTCCAGTTTGTTTATGGTCCTGATGGTCTCCAGGTTAGCCTTGAAAGGTCCGCTCTCTATGTACCGGTTCCAGTCCGGCGGCCGGCTGGCCAGAAGGGACCAGGTATTGCTCTTTACCCTTGTGCCTCCGCCGAAATCGCTTTCCAGCACATCACAGGCTATCAGTTCTTCCATGGCGGCAACGATGGTGCTCCTGTTGACGCCGAAAGCCTCTGCCATAGCACGCTGAGAGGGCAGACGGCTCCCGATCACCCAGTCGCCGCTGCCCACTTTTTCTCTCACATATTGTATTATCTGCTTATATACCGGTTCCCGGCTGTCCTTGTCCGGCTTCCAGTCAAATTCAACAGTTTTCATGGTCTCTACAAGAATTCAAAATACTGTCCAAGCCCCTTTTCCAAAGCGGCCTGATATACTCTTACGGCAGTCACATTATCCTGAATTGCCATTCCTGTGGTGTCAAATATAGTGATCTCGTCGTCATTTTCCCTGCCCGGCAGCTTGCCGCACAGGATGGCTCCGATCTCGCCGTAGATGTCCTCTTCTTTGATGACGCCGTTTACGATGGCGTTCCTGGTCTCTCCTCTGGCAACGCACTGGGCTATGCTGTCGTTGACTACCTTGGCTCTGCCAAAGATCGCAGGATCCCACTCATTCTTTCCGGCCATATCGGCGCCGACGGCGACTATGTGAGTTCCCGGTCTTACGAGTCCGGCGCTGACCATGTATTCCCTGGACGGAGTGGTGGATACGGCAATGTCAGCGTCCTTCATGGCTTCCTCAGGAGACTGGCAGATGACCACCTGCCTGCCGGTTTCTTTTTCCATCTCGGTCTTGTAGCTGAACAGTTCTTCCGGATACTGGCTGAAAACATTGATCTTCTCTATGTTTTCCATGACGGTGCATATCCCTCTCACCTGCATCCTGGCCTGTCCGCCGCCGCCGAACACTGCTACGGTCTTGGAATCTTTTCTTGCAAGAAGGCCGCAGGAAACCGCTCCGGCGGCCCCTGTCCTTATGCCTGTTATTAGGCTTCCGTCCATGATACAGAGTATCTCGCCGGTGGTGCCGTCCAGGAGCAGGATGGTGCCTATCATAGTCGGCAGATCGTTGGTCTTTCCGTTATCATAAAAGCCTGATGCGATCTTGATCGAAGCGACCTTGTTCATCTTGCTGTAGCAGGATTTGATATCGGTCTCCCCGTTGTTTTCCGGCATTTCCATGGAAACGATGTCCGGCTGCTGTACTTCGCCCCGGTCGAAGGCCATGTATCCTTCTCTGACCGATTCTATGACCTGCTCCATGGAAAGGAGGCTTTCAACATCTTTTAAGTTGAGGAGCAAAGTTTTCATCTTTCAGCGCCCCCTTATCTGGTGAATCCGTTTTCGATAAGGAATTCTTCAAATTTCTCAAGAGCTTCCGGTACGCCTTTTCTGCCGTATCCTACGCGGAAATACTGTTCGTCCATATCGTAGATGGTTGCAGGCAGCAGCAGGACGCCTTTCTTGTCTACGGCCATCTGGCAAAAGTCCTTCACAGGCATATCGATGAGCAGTTTGTGGAAAGCCACCGGACCGGCCTTGATAGGTCTTGTGGAAAACAGATAGTCGTATTTGCTGAAGAATCCATCGGCGATCTTGATGTTCTCCTCGATCAGCTTGCGGCTTCTTTCCAGAAGCTCGTCGCTGTGCTTGAGGGCTACCTTGGAAAGGTATTCGGACGGTGCGGAGTCGCATATGCTCATGTAATGTTTAAACTTAACTACCTTGCTGAGAGTTTCCACATCCTTGGATACCAGCCAGCCCACACGAAGGCCTGCCAGACCGTATGCCTTGGACATTACGCCCAGGGAAACGCACTTGTCGTAGCGGTCGGCCATCCAGTTTCTCTTTTCACCGTCCATCTCGATTCCCTTGTAAACTTCGTCTGCCAGGAGATAGATGCCGTGTTTGCGGCAGATGTCGCAGAGTCTTTCGATCTCAGCGTTGGTAAATGTATATCCTGTAGGGTTGTTAGGCGAGTTGACTGCTATGACCTTGGTGTTAGGACGGATAAGGCTTTCCAGCTCGTCAAAGTCTACCACCCATTTTTCGCCGTCGTCCCTGATCATCCATTTGTCGAATTCGCAGCCAGGCACTGAGTTGGCAACTTCATATGCTGACTGGTAGTTTGGATACATGGCTATCATATGGTCGCCCGGATCCAGCATGACATTCATGTATGCGAACAGAGCTTCCTGTGCTCCGTGGAACACGAGTACATTTTTGTCTTCCATATCTTCATAGAGTCCTGCTATGATCTTGCGGAGTTCCGGGTCGCCCCAGGTCTCTGTATAGCCCAGCCACTGCTTCAGATAGCCTTCTTTGGCGCCCGGTTCCATGGCCAGCAGTTCTTCTGTGGTCATGGATTCGCAGTCCGACTGGGTAAGCAGGTAAGGAGCAGTAAATTCATAAAGTCCAAAGTAACATTCCAATTTAAAATCCCTGATCTTCATTTTTTCCTCCGTTCTTTCCAGGTCCCAGCCCAGCTAAGGATAATCCCATATCCTCAAACCGGATGTTCCCATGATATGCGTTCATTATACCATATGCTTTTGCCTTTTGACACAACCATAACATTCTTTTTTGACCCAACCAAATTACATTATGCCCATCATCTTCTTGGTGAGCAGGATGCGTGCGACTGACTGGTCGATCCTGCTTTCAGAAATCCGCCCGTTCCTGACCGCTTGGACTACAGCCGGATACTGTGTTTCGTAATCTGTGCAGCAAAGCAGGTCGTTTCCGGCAATGACGGCCATGACCGCAGCTTCCTGCCCTTGAGTATACTGGCTGATCGCATCCATATACAGGTCATCAGTTATAATGAGTCCGGAAAACCCAAGCTCCTCTCTCAGGATATCATGGACTGCCGGCGACAGGGACGCAGGCCTGCTACTGTCCACAGCATTTATTATATTATGTGACACCAATATCACCGGCGCTCCTGCTTCTATGCCGCTTTCAAAGGGCAGAAAATCATTCTGCCTGAAGCTTTCAAGGCTGCGTTCATCAATGGCGATGCCTGTATGGGTATCCACATTGCTGCCGTATCCCGGAAAATGTTTGAGTACGCTTCCTATCCCGTTTTGTTCCATCACATCTACAACAGTCCTGACATACTGTGCTGTGTCCTGCGGGCTTCCCCCAAAAGCTCTTGGATACATGTAATCTGAAGGATCTGCCGACACATCAGCCACCGGCGCAAAATTAAGGTTTATGCCCAGGGAGCCCAAAAGCCTGCATTTTTCCTCTGTATCACTTTTTATAAGTTCCCATCCGCCCTCATCATACAGTTCCCTTGGAGAATGGAACGGCACTGCTCTGAACTGAGGATAAAGACTGATCCTGTTTACGATGCCTCCCTCTTCGTCTACTCCTATGAACATTGGTATCTTGGCGGCATCCTGATAGCTTGCGATATGCTCTCTTACCTGGTCCGGCGTATTGTCCCTGAAATCAGCAGAAAAGAGTATATACCCTCCAAACTGGTATTTTTCCTGAACAGCGGCAGCGTCCGGCGATGGACAGCGTACCATGAACATCTGAGCCACTTTTTCCTCCAGAGTCATGGAAGAAAGACTTTCTGCCACACTCAGGATCTGATCCTCCATGTTGCCTTTTGCGCTGTTCAATCTTTCTTTTGCCTTTTCCAACTCTCCTGTCACAGCAATCTCCAGCCGCATGTTCTCAGCCTTCATGTTATATGTTTCGTCACTCGCCGGCGAGCAGCCAGTCAATATTATAATCCACGCCAGCAGAGCAAAGATCATCCTCGTAAATATCTTTTTCATCGCCTTTTGCCCCTCCCCAGTGTTCAGTATGCCATATTTATAATATTATTGCAATATCATGAATAAACATACTTTATGAAGTCTGTGGCGGCAAGGAACCCCGCCTTAAAGTATGTCCCGCATAAAGACATGCACATCCATGGAAATATAGTCAAAAAACTCTCCTTCCATGCGTGATTCCGATACAGCTATCCAGAAGCATGCAATATTTTCAGTGAACGCAACAGCATAAAAAGCCCGGCACCAAAGAAGGTGCCGGGTTCAAGGAGCGTTTTTCAGTTTTACATCCCCAGTATCTCAAGGGCTTTCTTTGGTTCTTCCACTTTCATTATGATCGTGGCTTCTCCTGTTACTGCTCTTATGGTCGAATAAATATAATCTATACCTATGCCAGCAGCAGCAAAGGCTTTGAGGATCTTGTCAAGTCCACCCGGCTTATCCTCCACAGATACTGCGATCACTTCTGTTATGCTGGCAGTAAAGCCATGTTCCTTGAGGATTTCCGTTGCTTTTTCAGGATCTTCCACAATACATCTGAGGATCCCGAAATCCACGGTATCTGCAATGGTACAGGCTATAATGTCTATGTTGTTTTCTGCCAGGACTCCTGTCAGGTCTGACAATCTTCCCGTCGTATTCTCCACAAATACGGACATCTGCTTCATTAACATGGTTTTCCTCCTTATGATGGGTTACAGCTTTCTCGTATCTTCCACTCTGACAGCCTTGCCTTCGCTCCTCGGCAAAGTGCCTTCGTTGAGCAGGCGGACTTTGCATCCAATGCCCAGGATGTCTCTGAGGGCATGTTCCACTCTGCCCCTCATCATCTCGACAAACCCTATATCATCAAGGGCCAGGCCTTCAGCCAGTTCTACTGCCAGCTCAAAAGTATCAGTATTGTTTTCCCTGCCTATGTAGAGCTTATAATTCATGGTCAGTTCTTTGTCGAACTTGGCTATTACCGTTTCCACCTGTGACGGGAATACATTTACGCCTCTGATTATGAGCATGTCGTCGGTACGCCCGAATACACGGCTCATGCGGACGGTTGTCCTGCCGCAGGCGCATTTTTCTCTCATCAGGTAACAGATGTCCCTGGTCCTGTATCTGATAAGAGGCATGCCCTCTTTTCCCAGGGTCGTTATTACCAGTTCTCCTTTTTCTCCGTCCGGAACAGGTTCCAGAGTATCAGGGTCGATGATCTCAGGATAGAAATAATCTTCCTGTATATGCATGCCGTTGTTTTCTGTACAGCTTGTTGAAACTCCGGGACCCATTATCTCAGAAAGGCCATATATATCATGGGCTTTAATACCGAGACCGGCTTCTATCTTGTCCCGCATCGCCTGGGTCCATGGCTCAGCTCCGAACACACCGGCTTTGAGAGCCAGTTCTTCAGGCTTGATACCTGCTTTTGCCACAGCCTCGGCTATGGTCAGCGCATAAGACGGCGTACAGCAGAGATGAGTGCTTTTCATGTCCTGAAGGAACATCACCTGTTTCTGAGTATTTCCGCTGCTCATAGGAATAACTGTGGCGCCTATGGTCTCTGCCCCTATATGAGCGCCGAGGCCGCCTGTAAACAATCCGTATCCATAGGAAACATGCACTATGGAGTCCTTGTCAGCTCCCGCCATGGTCAGGCTCCTGGCCACACATTCTCCCCACATATCCAGGTCGTTCCTGGTGTATCCTGCGATCTTAGGTTTTCCTGTAGTGCCTGAAGATGCCTGTATGCGGACGATCTCATGCATAGGCTTTGCGAAAAGCCCCGTAGGATAGTTGGCCGCCAGGTCTTCCTTCTGAGTAAAAGGCAGTCTCCTTATGTCGTCCAGCGTTTTGATGTCATCTGGCTTTACGCCTGCTTCATCCATCTTCTTTCTGTACGGCGCAACATTTTCGTACTCATGTTTTACGGTTTTTTTCAGCTTTTCAAGCTGAAGCGCCCTCATGGTCTTTCGGTCGGCGCACTCCATTTCTCTGTTCCAAATCATTGGCGTTGTTCTCCTGTTACATTAATTTGTTATACCTGTCTCCCCATTTCAAAGGCTTTTTTGTTGATATCTATGAATTTAGGTTTGACATTATTCTCAATGACTTTGAGCCATTCCTTTTCGGAAAACGGCAAGTCTTTTGAAGCTGCTCCCAGCAGGACCACATTAACAGCTTTTACCGTGCCGCACTCTTCAGCTATTCCAAGACCATCGATAGCCTTGACCTGTCCCGCTTCCTTTTCAAGGGTCATGATTATATCTTCAGGATATTTAGCCTTGCCCATGATGACAGGCATAGGCATTATCTGCTGAGTGTTCACATACATCTTGCCGCCTTTTCTAAGATACGGCAGCCATCTGTATGCTTCCAGTTCCTCAAAGGCTATGATTATGTCGGCCTCACCCGGTTCAATAAGCGGTGACGAAACTCCTTCTTCGTCTATCTTCACATGGGTGACAACGCTTCCGCCCCTCTGGGCCATTCCGTGGACCTCAGAAAGTTTTACATCGTAGCCTTTGCCTATGGCAAGGTTTCCAAGCAGTACGCTTGCCAGCAGTGTTCCCTGGCCGCCTACTCCCACTATCAGAATATTTACTTTGTTCATTTTGCGGCCTCCTTTACTATTTCTATGGCGTCGAACGGGCAGACGGTCTCACAGAGTCCGCAGCCTACGCATCTTTCAGGTACTATGTACGGTCTGCCGTCTTTTTCTTCGATGGCAGGGCAGCCGATCTTCATGCACTGCTTGCAGTTCTTGCAGCGGTCTGTTACCACATAAGGTATATTCGGCTGTTTTACTATAAGGGCGCAAGGCCTCTTGGTGATGATTACGGAAAGTTCTTCTCTTTCGGTCTCTTCTTTGACTATCCTTTCAAGGTTTTTCAGGTCAAAAGGATCTATCTCAACAACATGCTTGACCCCGATGGCCTTGCAGAGGGCTGCGATATCAACAGCCGGAGCTTCTTCACCTTTGGCGTTTTTTCCGGTGGACGGATTGTCCTGATGTCCGGTCATTCCGGTTATCCTGTTATCCAAAACGATGACGGTACCCTTGGAGCCGTTGTAGTTCATGTTGATGAGCCCGGTTATGCCCGAATGGAAGAAAGTCGAGTCTCCCAGCACTGCCACGGTATTCTTGGCTGTTCCCATGGCTTTTTCAAAGCCGTGGGCCATTGTGATGGAGCTTCCCATGCAGAGACAGGTGTCCATGGCCGATGTAGGCGGAAGGGAAGCCAGTGTATAGCAGCCGATGTCTCCCAGCACGGTTGTTTTTAATTTGCTGAGTACATGGAATACACCTCTGTGAGGACATCCGGCACACAGGAGCGGAGGTCTCCCAGGAGCGTTTTCGATCGAAGCGGTCTCTGCCAGCGGCAGCCCAAAAGCCTTTCTTATCATATTTGCGCTGTACTCACCCTGAATGGTGAACATATCTTTTCCGCCGGCCAGTTCAATGCCCATGGCTCTGATCTGTTCTTCAAATATAGGGTCTCCTTCTTCGATGACATAGAGTTTCTCCACTTTGGCGGCAAAGTCTCTTATCATCCCCGCAGGCAGCGGATATATCATTCCCATTTTGAGTACGCTGGCCTCAGGCAGGGCTTCTTTTACATACTGATAACATATACCGCTGGTGATGATGCCTATCTTGGTATCCTTCATCTCCGCACGGTTAATGTCCATATGGTCAGCGTCACAGGCGATCTGCTTCATGCGTTTTTCCTGGACTATGTGCAGCTGTTTTGCCATGGCAGGCATGGCAACATATTTATTTATATTCTTCTGATAAGGTATCTTTTCTCTTTCTTCTCTGGTTCCGATGGTGACAACTCCTCTTGAATGAGAAATCCTGGTGTTGGATCTGAGGAGGACGATAGTATCGTATTTTTCGCTTATATCAAAAGCCTTTACCATGTAGTCTTTACATTCCTGAGCGTCTGAAGGCTCCAGCACCGGCACACCGGCGGCCTTGCCATAATAGCGTGAATCCTGCTCGTTCTGGCTGGAATGACATCCGTTGTCATCAGCTACCAGTATTACTGTTCCGCCTGTAACGCCGGTATATGCTGCTGTAAAAAACGGATCTGCGGCTACATTCAGCCCTACATGCTTCATGCAGGAAAGGGCTCTGGCTCCTCCCACAGAGGCTCCCATTGCTACTTCCACTCCAACCTTTTCGTTCGGCGCCCATTCCACATGGATCTCATCAAACTTTGCCGCCGTTTCAGTGATCTCCGTACTCGGTGTACCCGGATAAGATGAGATTACCTTGACTCCGGCTTCGTAAGCGCCCTGTGCAAAGGCTTCATTGCCCAACATGATTCTTTTTTCCATCTTTGTAACTGCCTTTCTGTAAATATTCCATATGTGCCGGCTGGCTGCTCCGAACGATCGTGTCCGGGCTTTCGGCTATTTATGATCTCTCTTGTCAATGACTCTCTTGCTCTTTCCCTCAAACCTAGGCAAAGTCCCCGGCGTTACCAGCGTCACCTTTGCGTCTATATTGAGAACTGATTTAAGGTCATGCCTTATGCGGCCTCTCAGATCTTCAAGCTTTTCATAATCGTCCAGCAATGACGCATCAGAAAATTCCACTCTGACCTCTATCCTGTCGAGATAGTTTTCTGTGGTAACGATTATCTCGTAGAAAGGTTCTACTTCTTTGATTGACATTATAACAGATTCTATCTGGCTTGGGAATACATTGACTCCTCTTATTACCATCATATCGTCGGTCCTGCCCTGTACCTTGGCCATCCTCATGGATGTCCTGCCGCACTTGCACGGCTCGTCTATGAGCCATGTTATGTCTCTGGTCCTGTAACGGAGCATCGGGAACCCTTCTTTGGTCAGAGTGGTGATGACCAGTTCTCCTTTTTCGCCTGCAGGCAGGGTCTCCAGAGTATCCGGGTCTATGATCTCCGGCAGGAAATGGTCCTCTGCAAAGTGGAGTCCGCATTTAAGATAACATTCTCCGGAAACACCCGGCCCGCCTACTTCGGAAAGGCCATAGTTTTCCGTGGCAAGAATGCCCAGAGCATTTTCTATTTTAGCCCGCATTTCTTCGGTATGTCCTTCTCCGCCGAAAAGGGCAAGCCTGAGTTTGAGTTTGCTCTTGTCTATGCCTTTTCTGGCCATGGCCTCGGCCAGGTGAAGGGCGTAAGACGGAGTAGCGACCAGCACAGTTGACTCAAAGTCCTGCATGAGCATTATCTGCCTGTCAGTATTGCCTGAAGAAAGCGGCACCACCATGGCGCCCACTCTTTCCATGCCGTAATGGAGCCCAAAACCCCCGGTGAACAATCCGTATCCAAAGGCTATCTGGGTAGTGTCGTCGGAAGTCACTCCTGCTGCCGTGATCAGGCGGGCAAGGCACTCGGTCCAGTTTTCCAGGTCGTTTTTGGTATAGCCGACTATCTTCGGTTTGCCCGTGGTGCCTGATGAGCCGTGTATCCTGACTATCTCCTTTTTTGGCACCGCAAACAGTCCGAAAGGATAGTTGTTTTTCAGATCGTCTGCCGTGGTGAAAGGCAGATGTTTTACATCGCTGAGAGTTTTGATGTGCTCCGGCCTGAGTCCTATCTCGTCGAACTTTTGCTTATAAAATGGCACCCTCTCGTAGCAGTAGGCTGCGATCTTTTTTAGCCTTTCAAGCTGAATCTCGTTTTTCTCCTCCCGTGTAGCACATTCCCACCGGGGATTCCAGATTTTGTGTTCCATGGTTTTCTTCTCCGTAGTTTGTTTTATCGTTGACCAATCAATCAGTTGGTTGTTCACTGCGTTATGGCGGAAAGGTCATGTAATCCATGCGGACATTATACCGCCATCCAGTCTCGCATACGGCGGTTCAATGGCCGCTTCCTCTCGGCGCAAGCCGCTCCGTGTTTCTCGCAAAGCCTTGCGGGAAACACTATACAATCCATGCGGACATTATAACATAACTTTCTGAAAATTTACACCCAAACTTTTGAAATTTCCCGTTTCTGTATTTGCATATAACTTTCCGGCATTAAAAACGGCTTTTCCGGAAAGGTCATAAAAAAATTTCACCTCAGCACAGCGATCATGCAGAGGTGAAACCTTTTTAATGGCCGGACACTGCCCAAGACGCATGTTGTCCGGCCCACTTTTATATATTGTCAGTAAGTAAAAATATCCTGTCTGCCATCAGACACCTATTCTTCTATCAGCGCCTTGAACATTTCCACAGCATTTTCTATGATCGAATCTGTGAAATCAAACCCGGATGTGTGGAAAGAAGGTTTATCCACCCCTCCACCTATATAATATATGGCGCCAGGTATCAGCTTAGTATAATATCCAAAGTCTTCCGAACCTCTTGAAGCGATACTTTCCACTACAGAATAACCAAGCTTTTCTGCGGCCTTATGTACCTTTTCTACGCAGTGCGGGTCATTTCGTGTTTCAGGGAACACATCTTCAAATTCAAACTTTAATTGAAGGCCGTATTTTTCGGCCTCGGCTTTCGCCAGATCCTCTATCTTCTTCTGAAGCAGATCCATCTCGGCTTCTATCTCAGCTCTTATGGTCATCCTCAGGACTCCTTCGCTGGCTGCGATACCAAAGGCATAATCACCGACATCGAGCTGAACTATGGTGCAGAGGACTAATCTCTCATATGCATCAGGATCTGTAAATTCCGGGATTGCTCTCACTATCTCTGTCAGGGCGAACACAGGGTTTATTCCATTTTCAGGTATGCTGGCGTGGGTAGGAGTGCCTTTCATATATACAGACATTCCTTTTGACGCGCAGTTTGCTACAGTATTGGAGATGCGGATCTGTCCCAGTTCTTCTCCCGGTCTGTTATGAAAAGCGTAGATTTCTCCAATATCCGGGTTATCTTTGATGAACTGCTGTGCTTCGACTGCTCCCTGGCCTGTTTCTTCCGCATGCTGAAATACCATATACACATCTCTGTCCGGCTTCATATCCATAAGCTCAAGACCCAGTCCGCACAGTGCCGCCGCATGGCCGTCATGGCCGCACTTATGGCCCACTCCCGGCACGCATGACTTCCATGGTTTGTCTATTTCATCCTCGATAGGCAGAGCGTCAAAGTCAGCTCTGAAAGCTATGGCTTTCTTATCGCCGGCTGCGGCGCAATCTGATGGTGCTCTGTACACCGCGTAGAAATATTTTCCACCGTCATGGAGTTCCAGACTTGTATGCTCTTTGAGGAAATCCATCAGATGCTGCTTTGTCCATGTCTCATGATATGACAGTTCAGGATGTTGATGGAGCTCATGCCGAAGAGCTTCGGCAAGCTGATAATTTTCTTTTTTCATAGTGTTCCTCCTCTTACGCCGTCTTTTTTGCGGCCTTCTTTGCTCTCCTTGCTTCCATGTCAGCCATATAATACAGCCCCGGAGTATCCCAGTACTCCTTGTTGAGCTTAACGATCTGTGGAGCAAGCCATACGAGAGCGAGCATGTTAGGTATGATCTTGAGCGCGCCGAAGAAATCGACGAACTGATAAGCAATGGTCAGTTCAAGTCCGAACAGGGCGAATATCATTCCCGCTATGATCACGCACCTCCAGACCAGTCCGGCAGTACGGGTCCTGAAAACGAACTGCATGTTCTTCTCGCCGTAATATACTACTACGGTTATGGTCGTAACGGCAAAGAGGAAGATGCATACTGCTACGAATATCTCTCCGAATGTGCCGAAGCTCTGTCCGAAAGCTGCCTGAGCCAATGCTCCTGAATCAATGCCTTCCTGAGTCCATACCCCTGTGGTCAGGACTGCAAGGGCAGTCGCGGTACATACCATCAGGGTATCCAGTGTTACTTCAAACACACCCCATATAGCCTGTCTTACCGGATGATCGACATCAGAGGCTGAGTGAGCTATTGCTGCCGTGCCGTAGCCTGCTTCATTGGAATAAACTCCTCTTGCGATGCCCCATCTCATTGCCAGCATTACGGTAGAACCGGCAAATCCGCCAAAGGCCGCATGTGGTGTAAAAGCATACCTGAATATATCTATCAGGGAAGGTATTATATTATCATAATTCATTATAAGGATTATCAGCACTCCAAGCAAGTATATTCCGGCCATAAACGGCACTGTTTTTCCATTACTGATGAAATTCTTTTGATGCCGCCGAAAACGATGACAGTAACAAGGGCTATTACCACAAGTGCGAAAATATTTTCATCAAAGCTGAAGGTCTTTGCCTGGGACGCTACGGAAAGTATCTGTGAAGCGCAGGATGGCAGGCAGTTGATGGCTCCGCAGAGGGCGAATATCATGCCGGCCACATAGGCTATCTTCTTTCCGCCGAAAGCCTTGGTGATATAGCTGAAAGCGCCTCCGAACCACTGGCCGGACTCGTCTTTGGCCTTATACTTGACCGCCAGGGCGATCTCGCAGTATTTGGTGCAGCAGCCCACGATGGCTATGAGCTACATCCAGAATACGGCTCCCGGTCCGCCGAGGGCGATGGCCACAGGCACTCCTACTATGTTGGAGGACCCTATGGTCGAGCCGAGGGCTGCACAGGCAGCTCCGAAGGAGGATATCTTGCCTTTTTCGGCTTTCTGGAACATCTTTCCGAAAGTCTGTGAGCATATGTACCCGAATCTCCTGATCTGCACAAAGCCGCATCTGAATGTCAGATAAAGTCCGCCGCCGATCATGATGATAAGTATCGGCCATCCCCAAAACCAGTTGGCGATCGCAGTTGTAACATTGATGATTGCGTTCATGATTTTTCTCCTTTCGATATATTATTTTTTTATGATCTCTACCGTTCCTTTTTCACCGTCTACCCGCACCCAGTCTCCGGTCTGGATGACCTCCGCCGGATCTTGGGAAAGCCGGTCGACTACAGGTATGGTCTTGCCGTAAAGTTTTTCTGAAAGCAACGCTCCGGCTACTATGATGAGCTCTGTTTCCCTATTGATGATAGCCGCAGGGCCGTTGCCGCAGCGGACGGTCTCCAGCATCCATGTGGCGCCGCTGGTGGAGCCTTTTCCGAGAGGATATATTAGGATCTTGTCTTTAACTGATTCTCCGCAGACACTGACTCTCACATCGTCGATCTTGCCGCTTGCAGGGTCTACGCCGTGGGACCATACGAGGGACTCCCTGCTCACCAATGCTTCTCCCTCAGCCATCCCAGGGACCAGCCCCCTGCCTTTGATTATCCTGATCTCTTTGCTCATCTCGTCACCGCCTTTACACATTCTTCTACAGAAGCATATCGGATCCTTATGCTGTGTTCCGATGGCAGATAGCTGGCGAATTTCCCTGAATCGGTTATGAGGTTCTCATATCCGCCTACGAGAGGGCTGATGACCAGACATGTCTGTGCCATTATCCTTACTCCTGCTTCTTCCAGCACAGCCTTCAGACCCATCCTTTCCATGAGACTTTCGGTCTCGGCAGTGGTAAATACCCAGAAAGCCTTGCCATCTGCCACTTTTTTCCCTTCGATCATCCGGGCAAGCCTGATAACTTCTTCTGATGAATAGTGAGGACAGCCCACCACAGCCAGCTGAGGCTCTCCCGCTCCGGTGCTGGTCATTTTCTCCGCTGCATCATCTATATCTTTTCTGGTTATTACCATTTCTTCTTCCGGGGCTTTTCCTGCAAAAACATCCGTAAGTATGGCTTCCGGCGTAATCCCGTCCGCATGGTACAGCGCCACCGATCCGCTGGATGCGGCCGAAGCTCCCAGATATTTAAGGTCATCGTTGGTGGCTGACTGAGGCAGTCCATATATGGCCGGGATCTTGGCTCCCGCCAGTTTCCCTGTGATTATCCCTATAGTGTTGTAATCAAGAGGTGTGAGTTCACCTGCTTCAACTGTTATCTTTATCTGAGCCCGTCTGTTTTCCGTCAGGTATAAACCGTATCTGGGCATCCTGCCTGTCAGGGCTGCACATATGGCTATACCTGCCGGAGTCCTGTTGGTCCTTGCGCCCAGGACGGAATTGGCAAAGCTGACAGCTGAACTTTCCGCCCATGCTATGTTCTGGCCAAGCCGCGGCACGCTTCCCTGATAATATGGCGTGCAGGACCATTTTGGCATTTCTCCCAGTTTCATTATGGCCTCCGCCAGACGGTACTGATTTTTGGCATATTCTTCGTCGTATCCCATCTCTTTCCAATGACTGAATGGGATGGAAGCCGGGTCCTGGGTGGTCGGCACGCAGCATTTTCCGCCCAGACATGCCAGTTTTTCAAGCCAGTCCCTGCCTGCAATGTGAAGAGAGCCAAAATGTGCCATAGCCTGCACTGAAGCGATTTCAACGAAAGAATCTGCATCCATTGAATCTCCCACCTGGGTCAGTATTTCCATGGCCAGCTTCTTTGCTTCACCCTCCTGCCCGTTTAACATTCTCTTTTCTTCATCAGTCAGACGCATTTTTGCCTCCTTTCACATCAGCCCGGCTGTTATCCGCCCCGGCGGACGGCACATCGATCTCCATGTCCAGCAGCAGGCTGCTGAGGCTTTTTCCGTGGGTATCCAGAGAAAGAGATCTTGTTACTCCTCCTCCGAGGGCATCGTACATTACAATATTGATGGCCCATAGGTTAGGCAGCTGATATATGACTACCTTTCCTTTGACCACATCGGCAAAATATTCTTTGACTTTTTCCGGCGTGACATTTTTTACTATCGTCCTGTAATCTTCTTTTCTATAGGCGATAAGAGAAATATTGGAGATATTCCCTTTGTCGCCCGTCCGTGAATGGGCTATTTCTCTCAGTTTCACTGTCTATCTCCTTTCGCCTCTCCATAAACTATCATTTCCTCTTTTATGTCCTCTTCGGGAACGAAGATGGAGGCTATGGCTATGACCTCTTTAACATACCGCCTCGCTCCTCCTCCGCCTGCCGGCCCGTTGGTATAGAGGGCTTCCACTTCTTTTCCAGCCATGCCGGCAGTAAAGCTGTCCTGGGAGCGTACGGCGACCCTTACGCGGCATTCAGCCGGGGCTGATGCGCTGGCTTTTGTAATGTCTCCATGTAGGGAATCAATGCCTATGATGTCATATTTCACCTCTTGTATCCTATCTGTCCATGGCTCAAGTCTTTTTTTGATGATCTCAATGGCAAGGCGGGCTCTCTCCATTGCCCCGCTTCCCGTATAGCTGATCTCTCCTTCACCGATAAATCCATCTTTATAGGCTATGCTCACCTTGTATTTCCCGTTTTTGGCCTTTCCGGAAGCGCCCTTTACATAAACGGCGCCGTCCTTTTCCTCCAGGATTATTCCTGAAAAATCTGCAGTCACATCGGGAGTACAGTAGGCTGACGGATCGTGTATCTCATATATTAGCTGTTCCGATACGGTTTCCCTGCTGACCAGCCCTCCTGCCTGCGGCAGCTTGGAGATGGTGATTTCTCCCGTTTCCGTGATCTCTCCGATGGGAAAGCCTACATTCCAAAGATCCGGAACCACCTTATAAGGGGGATCTGCAAAATAGCCTCCGCACACCTGGGCGCCGCATTCCAGCAGATGTCCCATGACAGTACCTTTGCCCAGCTTGTCGTAGTCATCCATGGACCAGCCGAACTCATAAACAGCCGGAGCCAAAGTCAATGAAGGGTCAGCCACTCTCCCGGTTATGACGATATCCGCTCCCTGCCTGAGCGCCTCAACGATCCCGCCGGCACCTATGTAGGCGTTTGCTGAAACTATTTTCCCTTCTATTGTCCTGAGGGGCATGCCTGTCTCAAGGATCGTATTTGCCATATATCCATCGATCTTGTCTATGATATCATCGCCGATAACGCCCATTACCTTTAGATCTTTCAGCCCGTATTCCTCCGCCATCCTGCCGGTTGTTTGGACAGCGGCCTGCGGATTGGCTGCGCCCATATTGGTGATGATCTTGACCTTATGCTCTTTGAGCAGAGGCAGTATCCTTGACATGCGGTATTCAAGCAGCTCATTATATCCCTTTTTGCTGTCTTTTTCCTTTTCCTGCTGGGCAATGGCTATTGTCCGTTCGGCCAGGCATTCAAAGATTATATAATCAAGATTGC
Source organism: uncultured Eubacteriales bacterium (assembly GCA_900542565.1). Taxonomy (GTDB): domain Bacteria; phylum Bacillota; class Clostridia; order Peptostreptococcales; family Anaerovoracaceae; genus Fimisoma; species Fimisoma avicola. The sequence goes on from UQOC01000015.1 coordinate 26,210, forward strand.
CAAATCGTATCAGGTCCAGGGCCGGTTCTATCCTGTCTCCGCCATATCCTGCTCCGCCACCTATTCTGATCGTCTTCAATCATCGCACCTCCTTTTCTATCTTTGATTCTTATAAAAGCAACTTCCATGCCAAAATAAAAAAGCGTAAAAAACCGTTTATTTACTGGTTTTTACGCTTAGATCTTCCTGATCCCCAGAAATGATTATAAATTTTTAGAAATTTCCGTTCCAAATTTTTAGAATTTTAGAACACCGGACCGACGAGCCGGAGGGCGCTTGCGGGCGTTTGAGAGCGGCCCGACGGGGTCGAACTCTGCCGGCAGCTGATGATCTGCCTCCAAGATGGCCTGCCTCCAAGATGGCCTGCCTCCAAGATGGCCTGTCGGCAGCCCTATTTCATCTTGTTGTACAGGCTCGCCAGGGAAATGCCAAGGGCTTCTGCGGCTTTTTTCTTTCCTTCAAGGCCGCCTCCATATGTGTTTATGGCCTTTGCTATCTCGTTTTTTTCTGCTTCGCGGATCACCTCCGAAAGCCTGCGAACAGGCCCGTCGGTCGCTGAGCCCCCTTCAAACCTTATGCGGTAAGGCAGGTATCTGGCCTCTATGGTGGCATCTTCCATGTTATTCACGGAAAATTCTATGGCGTTTCTCAGTTCCCGAACATTTCCGGGCCACTGGTAAGCGTTCAGGGCTGCCCTGGCATCTTCCGAAATTTCTATGTTTTTTCTGAGAGCATTCCGCTGTTCGTCGCAGAAAGCCTCAGACAGTTCTTCTATGTCTCCTTTGCGCTCCCTGAGAGGAGGTATCCTGATCGGATATATTGCTATCCTGTAATACAGGTCCTGCCGGAAAGTCCCCTCCTCCACTTTCTTTTCGAGACTTTTGTTGGTAGCAGCTATGACTCGGATGTTCACCGGTATTTCTTTGATACCGCCTACCCGCCTTATGGTGTGTTCCTGAAGGGTTCTGAGCAGATGGCCCTGGGTCTCCAGGCTCATTTCTGATATTTCATCAAGAAAGATAGTTCCTTTATCGGCCGCCTCAAATAGCCCCATCTTTCCGCCTTTTTTAGCTCCGGTAAAAGCGCCGTCCTCATAGCCAAACAGTTCGCTCTCCAGCAGATCTTTCTGAAATGCGGCACAATTCACTGCAATGAAAGAGTTGTGCCTTCGCCTTGACTCATTGTGGATGGCCTGGGCATAAAGTTCTTTTCCTGTACCGCTTTCTCCCATAAGGAGTACCGTAGTATCATTTTGGGCTATACGCATGGCGTCTGCCTTTAGTTTAAGGGATACCCGGTCTTTTGCTATGATATCGTCAAAAGTGTACTTGGCACGGTTGATGGCCTGTATGCGGTTTTCAAGGCGCAGTATCTCATTCTCGTATTTATGTATGGTGTCGGACAGCTTTCGCACATCCTCTATGTTGCTGACTATGGAAATTCCTCCGACAATTTTGCCGTTGTCTATTATTGGCGACATGTTGACCGTATAGTCTATGCCCTTTTCGCGGCGCAGGGCGCCCACTATGGGGTTGCCGGAGCTGACCACTTCCACCAGTCTTGCTCCGGGACGCACTTCTTTTAGGGGCCTGCCTACGATCTCGTCTTCGGTTATACCTGTAATCCTGGTGTATGATGGATTGATATATCGGACCACATGCTGTTCGTCTACGATCAATATGCCGTCGTACAGGTATTCAAAAAATGTTTTCCACATGTCTTTCATGATAGTGTTCATATGCTGTCTCTCCTGCTGACTCTTTGGTGTAATTATATGACCTTTGGGCCGGCAGGTCAAGGGCGGGAAATGGTAGCTGGAAGGCCTGGGGCTGTAGCTGGAAGGCCGGAGGCTGTGGCTGGAAGGCCGGAGGCATGCACAGCGTGCAGCAAATTCCTGCTTCTGCCCCGAAATAGATGGCTGATGATCATCTGAAGTCACCTATCCTGCTGATCAACAGTTATTTAGTCTCTGGTCTCCCCCCCTGGAATGTTTTTTACAAAGATCAGGGGGAGCCTCTACACCGAAATTGACATTTTCATCAGGAATAGGGGGAGTGAAAATGCGCTGTTTTTGTGAAATCACAGAAAAAGACCGGGGAATTTGACAATTTTACTTGTCAAATTCCCCGGTCCTCTCAATTTTTTGTCCCCCTAAACGGGAAATTTTATATCGTTTGGGTGGAGTGACTCCCCCTAATCAAAGTATATTTTCCAATTCAGGGGGAATCGTTCCCTCTGGATAACAATTATTGTGCGGTTTGGGTGGAGATACCCTTGCCTATAGAACGGGCAGCCATCAATCAGGTTTTTCATACCCCTTGTCGGCTGTTACGGTGAAAGGACTGACCGCCGCCTCATGCCCTTTGTCGGCTGACTCCTCGCCTCGCCCGGCTCCGCTTAGGACCTCTCGCTGCGCAAGGCTCCACCGGAACCTTGCGCCACGCTCGCGTATTCTCAGGTTCAAGTCCTTCCGATCATATTCCGAACATAAAAAACGACGCATGTGTGCGTCGTTTCAATGTCTGTGGCAAATCTACCGCTCATGGATACAATGCACCATGTTTTGATGACATGGTGCATTGTTTTGTGGGTTCAATTTTGATGCAACGGGACAATGAGGACAGAAAGGACAAAAGCAGCCTGTGAAATTTATTCCCGTTTCTCTGCTTTTTTCTCCCGTTCCAGAATTTCCCGAAGGATTCTGACACCTTTTCTGTGTAGTCCTCTTCTTCACTGCCGCTGCTTTTCAGGATCCGCTCAATGGTTTGTGCAGGATCCAAGGGCAAACAAGTTCAAAATCTTTGCCGCAACTTAATTATAGCATACCGGATGAACAAGTTGCGTGGCTCTTGTTTGCTAATTAAAGTCATTCTTTGATTAACAAGCGAACTCGGTCTTCCAATACACAAATTTCAGCAAAGAGATTTTGCTAATTCAAGCACATTTTGCTGAATAAACAAAGAGCATTTAAATATTTCAGCATAACCAAGACCAAACCGCGACGATTCATAATTATGAGCAGGAGGTGTTAAGTTTCCGCGCAATGTTAGTTCGTGCGGAAACGTCGGAAATGATAACTTTCCGATAACTCTCCGGCCCTATCATTGACTATCCCGGATCCGGCAATATACTGTCGTTTCTGTAGGAGGTGTCGCTATGACCCAATCAGAATACGAAGCGGAGTTACACTTTCGGCTCTGTAAAAGTATTTTCGCCACTCTGGCAGCCAAGGGAATCATTGCAGAAGATGATATGCACACTTTACTCTGTATCGCTGCGGAAAAATACCATGCACCAATTGGCGAACTGGAGGTGAACAGCATTGCGGTCGAAAAGAATTACACGGGTTGAGTTCCCGGCCAGGACAATCTCCCCGAAACAGCCACCGCCCACAAAGCGGGTTGCAGCCTATGCCAGAGTATCCACCATGAAAGATGCCCAGGAGAACAGTCTCCAATCCCAGCAGGAGTATTTCACCGAATACATCCAACGCCATCCGGACTGGGTATTTGCCGGGATGTACACCGATGATGGTATCTCCGGGCTGTCCATCCGCAGGCGGGACGGCTTCAACCGTATGGTAGCGGATGCCCTGGACGGTAAAATCGATCTGATCATCACAAAGTCTCTGTCCCGGTTCGCCCGAAATACCGTGGATGCCCTCACTACCATCCGCAGCCTGAAAGCCGCCGTGGTAGCGGTCTACTTTCAGAAAGAGAATATCAACACCATGGACAACACCGGTGAGTTCCTCATCACCCTGATGAGTTCTTTTGCCGAAGAGGAGAGCAGATCCATCTCCGAAAATGTTACCTGGGCCGTCCGCCATCGATACGCCCAAGGAATCTATCATCTCCCCGGACTGCTTTTGGGGTATCAGCGCAGCCAGGATGGCGAAATTCAAGTCGATGAAGCCGGAGCCAGAGTCGTGCGGTTCATCTACCTACTTGCCCTGGCTGGGAAAAGCAGCACAGATATCTGCCGCATTCTTATGGACTATGATATACTCTCGCCGGGACAGAGTCCGAGGTGGGAGCCGCATACCATACGCAGTATTCTAAAAAACGAGAAATATATGGGCGATGCCGTCCTCCAAAAAGAGATCACCGTGGATTTTCTGACAAAAACCAGAAAGCCAAACGAGGGTGAAGCGCCGCAATACTATATGGAGAACGGGCATCCCGGTATTGTCATCAAGTCTGTGTGGCAGGAAGTGCAAGCCACATGGACGGATGCCAGCCGCCGGAACTGCACCTTCTCACCCATTGCCAACAAAATCATCTGCGGTGACTGTGGCGGTCGGTATGGTCGAAAGACCTGGCATTCTACCACCTACTGGGACGCCGTCTGGGAGTGTATTAGCAAGAAGGCTGGCCGCGCAAAATGTAAATGCCGCCACATTTACGCCGAGGAACTGGATGCTGCCCTCCGCCGATCCGTGAATCATCTGCTTAAGACCCATAAAAATATCATCCCTGACTGCGCGGATCTGTTGTCACAGGCTCCGGGAGAGATTTCATCAGATGCTCGATCCGTTCTGAATGATATAGCCCGTGGGAAACTGGATATCCAGATTGACGGTCTGATGATTGGTATCCTTATCCGAAAAATGGTGGTCACGCAAAAGCAAACCCTGGTAATTCACTTTCTGGACGGCACCACCTACCGCCACCGCCTTGGCGCTACTCCCCGAGGAACACGGCTTTACAATACGCAGCGGGATCACAGCCGGATGCTGGCCTTATACGCCGAGGGATGCTCCGCGAAGGAAATATCGCAGCGGCTGGGGATCAGTGTTAATACGGTGCGGTCGTTTTTGCGGCGGCATTTCTGACAGCTTTTACTCCGGGTACAGGCACTTAGTTATGTGCCATACATCAAGACTTTGCGGGACTATCTGATAAAGATAGTATCTTGGTGGTATTCCAAATTCCGCAACAATTCAGGCGTGGATTTAAGATCAAATTGCATTCCCGCCTGTATGTATAATCGTTTTGCATTTTGAACGCCTAATTGCGTAGAAATACGTAATTGCCCCTTCTGAGAAAAAGAAATCAAGCCAATATCGAATAATCGATCATATGCCGGACTCAGGCAAAGACCATTTTCGGAATTTAGTCGTTCTGCATTTGATGACACTGCCCAAGGCTTAATATGGCTCGCCAGCAGCAATCGTGGATTATCTATTCCAGTAATAATACAGCGGCTTTCATATTTTTGCAAAACTTTCTTTCTAAACTGCCCTTGTCCCACTCTGGCTTTAATCAATTCTTGCCGCTCTGTTTCAGAAATGCTTTCATTTTGGAGTGCTGTTTTAATATCATCCGTATTAACAACAGTTTCGTCCCGTCTAAATGCCCGATATTGTTTCAGCGCATTACTATACATTGCATTCCCTTTGGTATTCTTCTTGATAAAGTGCTGATCGTGTATAATCACTGCAATGGCAATATCGATTTCAATTTCTGTCATCTCATAAAAGGGCTTTGATATTACTCCCAACGCCAACATTTCTTCCATAACCGTATCAGCCGCATGGCTGTATTTATATATGGAAGAATCGGACAACCCCGTATTCGTTTTAAGCCATTTGGCAAAATCACTCATATTGTTATCCTCAAAGCAAATAACCCTAATTACTGCTTATAAATCGATATCATTCCAGAAACCGATTTCCGGGTTTTCATATGTACCAACGATTACACCACGATCCAGAAATGCATTTCTCTCCTCACAGCATGTTTCCGGCAATAAGCCGCATGCGTGGCATGCCGCGAGATTCAAAGAATCACGTCCTTGACCTCTGCTCATGATGCATACCGGGTCATTTGAACAAGTCTTTGCGTTTGCAATTGCTTTTCTGAGAATCCTGGGGAATGCATCCGGTCTGCCTTGACGAACCAGTCCACCCAATGTACCTTCCGCATCGCCACTGGCAGTATAGATGAAAATACCCGCCATCTTTTTTCCATCGGATTCCTCGGCGCAGTATAGGCGTTCACTCAGAGAAGCAATGCTATATCCACACTCAAAACTCAGCTGAGAAATTAGCAGGTGAGATAGCGTGTGCAACATAAGGAATTTGGGCGTTATCGTGCGTGGATGATTCTTCCCGATAAACGATGTCGCATAGTTGTGGTTCAGCCTAGCTGCTCTCTCAACGACTGCCGGATGGGCTTCAATCCAGCTATCGATATCTTCTTGGTTGAACTCGATAAAGATGCCTTCACCACGTACTTCATAAGCAGGGTACCACCGAGTATCGGGTTCCTTTACATCTACAAAACCGACATCATTACTGGTCATTGCCAGCTGAATTCTGGAAAACCCAATCAATGCATTTACTACACGCACTTTGTCGACGAGGGAAATGGCTTTAATATGAGGCAGATCATACTCGGAAATGTCCATTTCTTCACGGGAGAAATCGCCCAACCCCGAGCTGGCTGCGCCTACTTCTCCAGACAATGCGGTATATTCCTCCACACGATACTGAATACTGGTCACATCTACATTTTCGGGCATCGGCTCCAACCATTTGCGAATCAGGATTTTCTCCACTTCTGCACGGGGCGCACCGATTTCAAGCGCAATTTTATCCACCCACTTCGGCAAACGCCGGGTTATTGTAGCGATCCTTTCCTCAGGGTCCTCATCGCTGATAATGGTCATGCAATCATCATAAGCTTTGCTTTGCTCAATTTTTGCATTCAACTTATCTGCATACGGGGGAATAACCAACGAACTATGCACCACGGGGAAGTAAACGGACGATGCACCTCTCTGCACGGTTTTGGGATAGCAAACACACTTATCTTTGGTATGTCGAAACGGATGATTTCCATCACATCTGAATTGATTGGTCCCCAGGTCTTCGTCCAGCTTTTGAAAGCAATCCTTATCAAAGGCACCCTTTAATGTAGCGATAGCACCACAGGAGCAACTTACGCTCAAGCCCTCAAGCCCTTCCGTTCCGGATGCGCCGGTCTTAAACTTCAACTCCGGATTTCCGCAAATCGGTTTCTTGGCCTTTGCATGCACCCACTTTACCCAAGGGAAATCATTCAAATGACCGCTTTCACACACCGTGACAATACGCGCCACGACCAAATCCTGGCGGCACTTGGGGCATTGCATATGCTCAACCATATACTCGTCCCGTTCAAGCGTTTTTGCCTTGGCGTTTTTCCTGTACTCGGCCACCCAGTTTTTTAATGGCTGGAATTTTCGGCACTTAGGGCAGAAATACCATTCAGGAAAACGGGAATACGCAATATTGGTGGGTAACGCAAAGTAGTCCACACCCAGGGCTTTTGCAAAACGATCATCATAGATCCTACTCTTTCCGCTCCAGTACTCCGGCGCAGCAGTAACCAATGTCTGATCCGGAAAGTCCACCATAGCACCTACGCCATATTGCAGAACTGCCTGAGCGGCACGAACGGAGTGGGTAACTTTATTCAATTCTATCTTTGTCTTCACTTGTTCAGACATTGTTATCCCCCCAAACTACAATACTACCCAATACCGGAGTATCCACATTTCGCATTGAGGTCAAAGTTTCGATGGCATTGTCCTTTCCTGCAGAGTTGTATTGTTTAAGCAATCGACGTGTATCTCCCGCAGGCGGATTGACCATGAACTTGCGCCCAAAATACAACGGAACAGACGGATTCTCTCCGTTGCATTCATCCACATAGGACTGCCAAAGATCGAAGAACTCCTTAATCTCCGTTCGGATTTCATCTACATCGTCCTTTGCCTGCCCCTCGGAGCGTTCGTTAATTCCGGTCACCCGGTCTATGACAAACGCTTCGATTTTCTTTATTGTTTCCGCAAAGTACTCCTCATCGAAGTTAATGGCATCCTTATCTTCGCTCATTCCGGCCATTTGGCGCATCATCGAAATAAGCACAGCATGTAAGGCCCGTTCACGTGCCGGACGAGAGAACGGAGTCGCTCCAGTCGGCTCTACAAAGCGATAGAAAGATTCGTGGTAAGAGCGAAATCGTTCATAATGGGAGCGGTCGCGACTCTTTGTGGCATCGTACTGCACAAAGACTACACCGGGGAAGGAACGTCCCACTCGGCTGGAGGCCTGGATATATTCACTGGTAAGTTTGGGCTGTCCGATCATCAACATAACATTCAATCGTGCAACATCAATGCCAACGGAGATCATGTTTGTGGCAAGCAGCACATTAGAAGCATATCGCTTGGCGGCTTCATTTTCTTTGGAATACTCGATCTTTTCCAGCTTATCCAATGTCTCATTTAATTCCGTGGTGGAAACACGGCTGGTAAGTTCGTCCGCACTGACGATAAGCCTTCTTCCCGTAAACATACGATTTGCCGTACGAATGATAAAATCCTTTACGTCATCGTCCACCAGAGTTGAAGCCTTGCCCAAATCCTTCAAGCTGTTAAAATATACCGTCAATGTCCACAGCTTGTCTTTAACCTCTTCCGGAAGATCCATGGTGTAAACCTTCTGCATAAGCGCAGCCATAGCACGGATTTCCATCATAGCCTTGGTTTTTCCGGAAGGCATAATACCTACATATTTACGTCCGTAAACACCCTTTTCGTAATCAATTACAGACTCTTTTGCAAAGAAAGAGTCCTCCGCATCCAAGCCGGGAGCCGGGAACTGCACAACTTCACGATTATACAGCACGGAACACTGCTCTTTTGCTCTACGAATTGTAGCGGTGGAAGCAATGACTTTGGGATACACGCCCTTTTGACCGCAAATTGCGTCCACTGCGGTTTCATAAAGGCCAACCACCGTACCCAATGCCCCCGAAATCAAGTGCAGCTCGTCCTGGATAATTAGTTCCGGAGTGCGATTATCTTTTCCGATGCCGAAGAAAGCACCAATTCGTCCGTCCCAAGGAAGCATAGCAAATTTGTCCACCGTACCAAACAACAATGTCGGAGGTGTTTCGTAAAGTTCGTCATCGATAATTTGAATAGGAAGTCTCTTGGTAAAAGCACAGTCTTCATGAGGGCAGAACATATAGAAATGTTTACCGCTCATGTTATAGCCCCATTCTCCAACCAGACGGCCATTTTTATCATCCTTGACCATCTTTGTTCCGCACCACGGACACTTCAGCACTTGAAACTTATTATGACGTTCTTTTTCATTACGAACATAATATGGACTGCTCACACTCTGCAGCTTTCCCAAATGGTATTCCGCACTATTTGAACGCTCACCGGTTCCAACATTTTTGTTGGGAATATGCGATCCACCAATCCAGAGACCAATTGTGATCGGTTCTTTTCCTAGAGGGTAGGCAGGATATTTATGTCTCTTTTGGGCACAATCTTGTCTAATATACTCACAAGCACAAATCAGTGTCGCTGCACGGGTAAACTGCTGTGCCGCCAAAAGGCGGAGAGTATAACGCATAATAACAGCCGTGCCGTTGGAGTTTTTGGGGTGTGCCAGCTTGCGATAGAAAATTGTAAACGCAGTCAGTCCAAGGTATGCCTCGGTTTTACCGCCACCGGTAGGGAACCATATCAAATCAACGATACTCCGCTCCGGAGATTCATCATCAGTTATAGAGTTGACATCCATCAGTAAAAATGCTATCTGGAAAGGTCTCCATTTGCAATTGCTGTCGCTCTCCTGGCTGTAATCCATGCCATAAAGCCTGTCTGCAATTTCTTCGTCCCCCGGGTAACGATCGGCGTTGGTTTTGGCCATATCTCCCTGCATCGCAATATGAATTCTCTGCATAAACATTGCACGATTTGCCAACAGAAAGGCTTTGTACGCGTTGTCATTTTTTGCCAGAGTATCAATGCCAGCATACATTCTCTTATATGCGCGTTTACATTCACGGATATTATTGGCGGCAGCAGATACATATCTGGGATCGAGTGTGTCAGCCACCTTTTCCAGACTATCAACCCAATTTTTATACAGGTCGACCAGGTTCCGCATGGATGCAAGTTTGGTAGTTCTGTCGGATGGATCCAGGTCGGACAAATACTTCATGGACAATTCTTCGTCTTTAATGAGGTCGTTCTGAGGCAAGGAAAAACTCATCGACGGAATCTCTATTATCGGTAAGAAATCGCTCCATATAGCCCCAACTCCAGACGCATCGATTTCCCAGTCTACGGATGTACCCAAGCCGGTTCCGTATATTTTTTTGTGACGGTACAACAAATCCAGCGATTGTTCTTCTGAATCCATTGCGGTTACATCCGCATTGGGATTGCTTTCTACAAAAAAGAAATCATTATTCTCAGAGGATACTTTCATTTTGGCCTGGAAAATACAGCGATTTGCTTTCACGGGAGATTCCTTCCTGTCGTTCACCAACATAACGGTAATTGACCACAAATTATCTCCAATTTTCCGTCTCAAAGCCACCAGCTTTGCATCAGTGCCATCCAGGTTGTGGTTGGCTTCGTCATCGGCATAATCCCCATGGCTAAAGTCAAGCACAAATTCCGGAATTTCATGCGGAACTCGCACATACCCCATAGCACAGTAGTCAACAAAACGGTAGACTATTTTCTGAAGAATGTGGAATTCATTTTCCGGAATCGTATCGCGCTCAAAAATGCTACGGGCTTCCTTGGCCGTTACGGAAGAAATCAGCCGCAGCGCATGGGTGTCCTTGTCATACACCATAATATGCGCCAATTCAGGCGGTACTGTATAGGTGTCAGGAGTATCCGGCAGATAGGGAATCATACAATCCGGAACTTTGGCATTTCGGTATGTGGCAAATGTCAAACTTCCCCTGACGATATTTGTATTTCCGCTTGCGATGAATGTAATACCCATGGACGAAGGCATGTACTGTGTAGCCATTCCGATTTCTTCGTCCAAGTTTTCATCGGCAGTTTCGTCAAATGCATAGGTTCTCTGTTTCTTTTGTTGAACGGGGTCGGCACCCGGATCTTCGACAGAAACCGAACCGGAGTTTTCTGCAGAATTATCAGATTCCTCCAATTCAACAGTCTCATCATTATCCTGGTTTACAGCATTTCCTTGTGGGAACAGAATACCAACGGAATAACGACTGGTAGGGGTGCTGGAAATAAGTTCATGCTCTCTGTCAGGCAAAGAAAACTCTGATCCGGGTCCTAAAAGTTCATCCCTAATTATACCGATATACTCTTCCCGGGCAGAAATCATTGTCTGTCTAATCTCACTGCCTGTCACATCAATACCTCCGCTTCTGTAATGGGTGTATTCACCAGATTGATGTTTATATTTACACTTTCGTCCAGTTCCGTAATATACTCAAGTTCCAGTGTTTCCGACAGACTGTCCACGTTGTCATATACGATGCTTAGAACGCTGCCTTCCTCAGGTATGTTGCCACTGAGTTTATCGTTGATAGCCTTTGCGATTAATTCGAGAATCTTTCGACGGTCGTGACGCACCGCTCCACACGCCTCAAAAAAGCCATGAGTATCTGCCAGCAGATGAGGATCCTGTGTTACGATTGCAATATACTCCATGGTATGTTCTTTACGGGGGCCAACAATGTGACTGTCATTTATGAGCCATTGCCGAATAGTGACCTCCTGCATAGAGCTTCCGGCCTCTCTCATTTTCTGCGCAACCTTTCGATAAGTAAAGCCATTGGTTTCCTTATACTCCCGCAAGGCTTCTTTCCAATATTGAGACTTTTCGTAAGCCTCAATTGCGCCTTGCCCCAAACGCCCATCGCGGAGCAGACGCTCATAGATGAAGTCAACAATATTCTTGGTGTAATCATCACGCTTAACAAACACCAGCACATCTCCGGGTCGCAATTGCTCCGGGGACTTTTCAATCACATTTCCTGCCATACTGTCAAAGACAACCGCAGAATAATACTTGGAGAAGAATATTTGCTCTCCCGAAACGAAAGTGCCTACATGTTTAACTTCGGACACCGTGACATAAACGCCTCCCGCACTGCTGCTCTGTGCCAATTTGCGAACATCAAATGTATTAAAGGCTTCGATATATTCGTCCAGGGCGGAGAACTGCTGTACTTCCTCTTCCATCTGCATTTCCGGAGAAGAGTCATCCTCCTCTGGCTCGTCTGCCATATGGGTGGCACCGATTCTTCGATTCAACTTTCGCTCGTACTTTGCGAATTTCTTTCGTCGGAATGTAAATACCTTTTCCTCACATCCATATAGAAGGACATCGACGTTACGTGCAGCCAAACATTGTAACGGATCAAACCGCTTATTATTCAGTTCTCCGACACATAAAACCGCATCGTATTTTTTCCGGCTATCGAAACGATTTGCCGTTACACAAATTACATTTTCATCAGAAAAGTACTCAGGGTATACCATGCGAAGTAAGTCGGCATAATATGCCTTTGGTACAATGATTGCAACCTTGCCGAGTTTATGTTCGTTCAAGTATTCCCTCAGGGCATTTGCCTTTGGGCAGATTTTCAATCGTTCACGATATTTTCGTTCCAGTGCATCCGCCACAACCATACACAGTTCTTGCATAGACCCAGCTTGATCCGCAATATCCCATAATTCCTGAATGCGTCCGTAGGGTGAAGTAACCGCTTTGTTAATCTGTCCGTTACAAATGGCATTTTCCATTATTTCTAACGGAAAAACTGCGGAATTAAGAAGATTCAGCAGGCCATGTGCAGCCACCACGAAGTCGTCTTTGACTGCATCATTCCAATTGGACTGTTTTATGACAAAAATCGCATTTTTTATGGTTTTGTATTCATCCCAACTCCAACCTTCACCTACGGGAATTGCCGTAACAGTATTGTGTATCACATTCATAATCTGCCGGTGGAGTTCTTCGGTAAGCGGGTTGTCATTGCGAATCATTTGATTGCTTTTGGATAGCATGGTTTTTGTACAAGCAAATACGGAAGCACCCTCATACATCTCCAAGATATGTTCACCCATCCCGGCTTTGATTGGGGATGTAACATGAACGAAACGCAGTACTTTTCTTCGAAGCAAATCGGCAAGTTCAGACCCGTTCTCGGTTATAGACGCGCCACCGACGACCAATAGACCTACTACTTTATTTCCGTTTCTATCCAGAACCAAATCCCGTGCCGTTGAAATTTTACCGGTTACTTTCAAAACCGGTTCCGCTTTTGTCGGATTCAGACCGAACTGATACTCTTCACCACTACCGGTATAATACGCCGCCGGAATAATGTCCAACAAACCAACTTCTTTGCCTTCGCCATATACGATGCAGACTTGTTTGTAGATCTCGCCAAATGAGTTGCGATCAGCCACAATAACGATTGAAACATCGATCTGCGTAGGGATTTCTTGAATATCCACATCAAATGCAAAAGCCAAAAAATCCTCACGATTTGTTTTTTTCTTTCTAATACCGCGTCCGTCAGTAATCTGCGACTCGCCGTAGTAAGGCTTTATCAGGTGTTTATTCTTCTCCAGGGGAAGGTAACTGATCGTTTTCCCGTTTTTTCCTTTTCCGTCCTGCTCAATCACCATGCAAAGCCGACCGTATTCAATGCTGGTACCTTTCCAGCGATACCTCTGACCATTATACATAACCATATCGTCTATCTGTAGAGCAGAGATAATATCGTCATTTGTAGACAGATTATAGGATAGACACCCCAGAGCGACGGCAACAACGGAAATAACATCAAAGCACAGAGATCCTGTATGAAGAGCAAAATTGACCGTTCGCTCCTTTGATACCAATGAATCGGCAAAAAAAGACAGATATTTTTCAATGATTGCTTCCTTCGATATCAGCGCATCACCATAATAAATATCGCACTTTTTCAGAATAGCATTTGCCAGTTTTTCTGCCGTCACGGTCATACACCTCCGTTTACGGTTCTTCTCCGTGTAAGATAGCCAAACAATCAAGCATAAACCGTGCCATCTCCTCAATTACCGGAATTGTGACGGAGTTGCCAAACTGCTTGTACTGTTGGACTGCCGGAATTCCCTCGGGGAATGAAAACTCGTCCTCCCCCTCAGCGTTTACGAATCCATAGTTTATAAAGCCTTGAAGTTTCCCCCACTCGGTGGGAGTCATAACACGAATGCCTTTATCGTTGAGAGGGGTTTTCTTCCCTTTAATAATCTGTCCTGCAATGCCTTCTTTGGGATCGTATATCAAATTACGTTCACGGCCCGAACCTCCTGTTGCCAACAATGTGTTGGCTATAGGTCTCTCAATTCCTTCCGCATTTACAATCCGATAACCAAATCCGTAGCCTTTTCCTTCTTGACGCTCTCGATGCTTGACGAGTGTCTCCAAATATCCCGATGCCATATAATACCTTGCCGGAACATCATGCTCCAACAAATCATTCAAATCATGATATAGCTCAACCGCTCGGGTACAAGGCATTTCCGTTGGCAGCATAGCCAGTCTCTCCGGGGCAAAACGCTCCGTATCAAAGCCGATTATATATGTACGAGGGCGATTTTGCGGAACGCCAAAGTCGCGGGAGTTGCGAATAAAGGATTTCGGCACATATTTGAGTGTCCCGTCCGCTTCTTTTGTGACACCAATTACATGGTACCCCAAATCATTTACAAGCGTTTCGATGATGGTTTTGAATGTTCGCCCTTCGTCGTGAGAAACCAAACGATCTACATTTTCCAAAAACAATGCAAATGGTCTGGTTCTCCTAATAATGTCGGAGATATGAAAAAAAATCTTTCCCTTTTCTTCGTTCTCAAATCCTTCCTGCAACCCGACCCGGCTGAATGTCTGGCAGGGGAATCCGGCCAAAAGCACTCCATATTCCGTGTTTTCCACCTGCTGTTTAAATTCATCGCCAGTCAAATCGTTTTCGGGATTGTCCCCATATAAATGTTGGTATGTTCTGCAAGCGTACTTGTCAATTTCCGAAGAAAGTACATTCACAAACTGCCCTGTAAGCTCAAAGCCACGACGAATGCCGCCGATGCCGGCACAAAGGTCAATTGTTCTATACGGTTGAACAGGGAAAACTCGCAGCTCATCCAAAACTACGGAAACGCAGTATTCCGGTTCTTTTTGTATTTCATGCCCCCAAAATCGCAGAACAGTCCAACCTTGTTCCTGTAGTCGTGCCGTTACCTCAATATCTCTCTGCATATTGCGTTCGATTTTGGGAATCCAAAAATCACGATTGCTTTTTATTTCATTTTGTGCCTGCTCCCAGTTATATCCGTGCCAAAAATCTCCGTCACAGAATATCGCGATTTTCCGAGCAAGAAATGCAATATCCGGTTTTCCAAAAATCGTCTTATTGTTTCTCGTAAATGTAGTAAGTCCCTGGCGAACAAGCTCCTCGCACAGAAGTTTCTCCAGCGCGGTATCACTATTGCGCACCCGGCTCATATTTTTATGTATTTGCTCTTTACTCTTTTTGCGAGCCATTGTGCATCTCTCCAACCTTCAAGATATAGGCCGATAAACCGCGAAGCATTCGATATTAGCTACAGAATATCAGCCTTGTTGTTCTATAAAACAGGCTTCTTTTCTCCATGCCATGTGGCAGTTTTGCAGTCCCACTGCATGAAAAACTCCCCTTCGGAAAGAATTGCATTCCAAGCGGGGCGCAGGAAACGATCAATGCATACCATAACTTCTTCCAGAGGTAGCTCCGTCATTTTCAGGCGGCGCAGATACTGCCTCCAGCGAACTTGGATGTCCTTGTTACCTGCCAAGGCGATTACGCGGTCAAAGCTGTCCCGCTCGTATGCCGTTCCCCGGTTTTGCAGGGTTTCGAAAATCGCCTGCCGGAGTGCCCAGCCATCGAAATCGAAGATGCTGGACAGATAGTGAATATCATAGATATCCTTCATGCGGCTGGTCAGTTCCAAACGCTGAAGTAGCGCGTCAAATTTTTCTGCAATAGTGCTTTCCAGAGAGTAGGTCAGCACCTCCGGAGCGCCAAAGCCATCCAGCTGAACGGGGATTGTCCTCTTGCGGGGCACGGGCATAATTATGTCACCCACACCGAAATCCACATCAAAAGGAGTCCGGGTATTTTTAATTTGACCTACCAGCTGGAAACTGACGCCGGTATACTTCCGCTGGGGAGAAATAGTTTCAAATCCCCTGGAAGTAAATGTAATAAAATCGTTGCCGCTGTCCACGGAGATAATCTCATCCACCATGCGTTTGATGTCCTCAATCCTTCCGGGGAATTGTTGTAGCAGAAAATCGATATCAACGGTAGCCCGGCTCTCAAAATTGGTCAGCGTGTAAATGAAGAGGCCACCCTTAAGCACCAGGTTTTCCGCATAACGGGAGGCAGCCAGCCGCCGCAGAAATTCTTCCTGGCAGAACAGCTGTAAATGCAGCTGGAAGGGCTTGCCTGTTTCTTTTGCTTTGTTTTTCAGCCGTGCAATGACGGATGCGCCCATATCCATTACAGCCACACTCCTATCCGATCTTTCACCTTTTTCAGAACTCTACGTTTTTCGGCATATTCCAGCAGCTTGGGTACATTCTTTTTCGTATCTGCTACATAGCTCTGGATTGCTTTGTTGTAGGTCTCTCTGTCCATTTTGTTTTCATAAAAAATGCATTCGCAAATCAACCGATCCCGATCAAATATTTGCATGGTGCAGTCGCCGTAATCTGCGGTTGTAACGCCAAAGGCCAAAAATTCCTTTTTCATGTAGTACGGCTGCACAAAGGGATAGTCCAGCTTGAAACGGGATTTGGATGTATCCCGGTCGACTGCAATGTTCCATTCCAGGGGCGTCCGGTCAGAATAGCGGTAATAGAACAGGGCCGTGTACATGCACAGCACACCATCCGGGAACAGTTGAGCAATTTGTGCCGCCTCGGATATGAGTTCATTCGTTTTGCAAAGGCTGTAATAACCTTGCTTGATTCTCTCTATAATTTGCTCATCAACCATTTTCCGAATAGCATAGGTGTTATAGCCGAGGGCTGCGAGATCAGATGTGCGGAATATGCCTCCGCATTCGTCTGCCAGCTTTTCAATGATTTCTTTGTCGGCCATGTTTTCACCAACTTTCCGCACAAACTCATCTTGTGATGTAACTTCGCAAATCTAATTATACGCACATTTCTCAAAAAAGTCAATGTGGCGAGGATACTTTCGCACACTGAACGTCAAATGTTTTGCTGAAATTTCGCGTGAACCTGTGAGCTTTTCCGTATCGTTTGGCAAATCACCGCTTGTAAATCACTTGCGCTACCGAGTATTTCTCGTTTTTGGGGTATCCCCTCTTGCTAATTCTGCGAAAATTTGCGCGAAGCCCCACGCCGGTCTTCATACAAATAGAGCGTAGGGATTTTGCCTCCCCCTTGGGGCCACCGCATGACAGCAATTATTTTGTACCGCCTTTTGCCCTTTCCCGGTAGTAATACTCCTTTGATTTGAGTTTATTCCTCACACTCTGACATTCCAGCGTCCCGCAATATTTCTGTCGGTTCCCTCGTTTGATGAACGCCTTACCGCAAGCCTGGCAGAACGCAATATTGGTTTTACCGCCGTAGTCATCCAGAGCGTTGGCATTCACCGCCATAAATCTGGCAAGGCCGAAATAGGCTGCGTCCACCACGGATTTGACGGAGGGTTGCAGCTGGATCTGCCCGGTGGCGAGGTCATATTCCAGTCCCATATTCAGCTTCGATATTTTCTCGACAAATCGCTGTAACACCAAGGGACGGTGGGCGCTGTCCGTCCGATACCACTCCCGGAGCAGGTTCTGCTGTTCCGGTACACAGACACCATCGTAGATTCTCTGAGCATCGGCTGCTTTTCCCTCCATCAGACTGCGGATGGCAAAGGCTGTCATGGTATCGGTATAGAGCTGCTCCAAATCCTGCACCATATCTTCCACAAAAACGCGATAGGATTCCAACATATTCACTATGCCGTCCCAAAAGCCATTCGGATCATCGTTGCTCATTTCCAGGTGCGCACATCATCTCCGTAGAAATAGTAGGGATGTATATTCTCCAGACTCCACCCAATCAGAATCCGTGCACACTCTTCCAGAGGCTTGTTCCGAAGTTCCAGGTTCAGATTGCACAGCTCAATCAGCAACTCCTGCCCGGAAGGGTAACCCTTATAGACCATGGGAAATTGCCCGGGGGTATATTCCGCAAATATCGTTAACTTACCATCCTCCGTTCCGATTCTGTATGAATGGAACCGGAGGGTGTGTTTTTTTATATCTCCGATGCCACCGATCTCATAATCCGTCAGTTCTCGTTTCAGATCCATAGCGTCACTCTCCTTTATTACCGAGAATCTTACCGTTATAACTTTGTATTTCGTATTATCTCTTACCGATAGAGCAAAGATTTATGTCCCTATTATATGCGATAATACAGCCAAACACAAGAGAAGGGAGTGAAATATATGAAAACGAGTTTTCACAAGTCCGTATTCAACCTCAAGGAAGCGGCAGCTTACCTGGGAATCAGCGTACCCACCCTGGTGCGGCTGCTGGGGAGCGGAGCCATTCCATATCGCCGTGTGGGACAACGGTGGCTCATTGCACGCTCTGCGCTGGATGATTGGCTGAACAGGAAAAACTAAGGAAGGAGTGATCACCATGGTAAAAAACACACCAATCACCGTGTATACAGCAGAGTGCATCGGTAACGCATCCAACTGCCTGTATCCCAATGAAGTCAAAATCACGGATGAATTCTCCGCGAAGCTGGCCTTTGCCAAAGACATGGTCTGCGCCCGGTACAAAAACAACTATCGGAACACCGTATACTTTGAGGTTGCCAACGCCCTGCCCGGGGACTGTGACAATGACCACTCCGACGAACCGGCGGACTGGGTCACCCCGGAGGACATTGCAGACCTCTTTGCCGATGTTTCCTATGTGCTGCACTACAGCCGCCATCACATGAAGCCCAAAGGAGATAAAAGCGCCCGTCCCCGGCTTCATATTGTGTTCCTCATTGACCCGGAGCGGGATGCAGACCGCTATACGGCTCTGAAGCAGCGCCTATTGGCGGCATTTCCCTTTTTCGATGCCAACGCCATGGACGCCGCCCGGTTCCTGTTCGGCACGGAAGATCCCCAGGTCATCTATCACCCCGGCACGATTACCCTGAACGCCTTTCTGAACGACTTGGAAGGGGAGCAAGCCTTTGCCGAACTGAGGCGCGCCATTCCTGAGGGTAGCCGTAACAGCACCATGTCCCGGATCGGAGCCAGGATCATCAAACGGTACGGCGATACCCCGGAGGCAAAAGAGTTGTTCCTTCAAGCTGCCGAGCAATGCTCTCCGCCTCTGGAGGATCGGGAGTTGGAAAGTATCTGGGCAGGAAAGCAACGGCTCTATGCCAAAATCAGCAAGCAGCCCGGGTATATCCCACCAGATACTTACAATGGTCTTGGCCCCGTAGTCTGGGACGCGCCCATCCCCTTTGACGAATATGACCTCCCCACATTTCCCGTGGACGCATTACCGGAAGTCATTCGCCGCTATGTGCTGGCGGTGGCGGAATCCACCCAGACCGCTGTGGATATGGCGGCGGTGGAGGCTCTGGGCGTTGTGTCCCTGTGCAGTCAGGGAAAATACTTCATCCGGGGCAATGCGGACTGGGCAGAACCCCTCAACACCTACACGGTCGTCATCCTCCCGCCTGCGGAGCGAAAATCCTCGGTGCTGTCCATGATGATCCACCCGGTGGAAGTATATGAAAAAATGGAAAACGAACGGCGTAGTCCGGAAATCGTCAAAAGCCAAATGGAACTGAGCAAGCTGGAAAAAGAGAAGCGCAGTCTGGTGGAGCGGGCATCCAAGGGCAAAGCAACCGAGGAGGATATTAAAAACAAGGCCAAAGAGATAGCCGAATACGAACCGGTGAAGCCTCTCCGACTCTTCGTGGACGATGTGACCTCCGAAAAGCTGACTTCCGTTCTGGCCGAGAACAACGGTTGTGCGGCGGTGGTTTCCGCAGAGGGCGGTATCTTCGATATCATCAGCGGCCTGTACAGCCGCAATGTGAATATCGATGTATTTCTCAAAGGTCACAGCGGTGATACCATCCGGGTTGACCGCATCGGGAGAGCCAGCGAAAGCATCATCCACCCGGCATTGACCATGGTGCTGGCAGTGCAGCCGGAAGTGCTGAACGGGCTGATGAGCAACAACACCTTCCGTGGTCGTGGTCTGACCGCTCGATTCCTGTACTCCATGCCGAAATCCACCGTTGGCAGTCGTTCTTTCTCCACGGAACCAATCCCGGAAGGTGTCAGAGTCAGGTATCAGGATCTGATCGAGGCCATTCTTTCCAGCGACAATGAGCAGCAGCCAATCAGCCTGGACGATGGGGCCGGGGAAGTCCTGGAAACCTTGTTCAACGAGGTGGAAGGCCGGCTGAAAGGTGACTTGGCAGAGATCCCTGACTGGGCGGGTAAGTTCGTGGGTTCCGTCCTGCGTATCAGCGGCATTCTGCACGTCATGAAATATCCTAAGGATTCCATGTTCGACCCTGTCGACAGAGAAACCATGGAGAACGCCGTTACCATCGGCAGATACTTTCTCGAGCACGCCAAAGCCGCATATTCCCTCATGGGTGCCGATGCCGTAAACAAGAACGCCCGGTATCTGCTCTCCGCCATCAAACGGGAGCGGCTTACGGAGTTTTCCCGCCGGGATGCTATGCGGCTGTGCCGCCGGTTCAAGACCGCCGAGGGTCTGCAGCCTGTGCTGGATCGGCTGTGTGAATACGGGTACCTTGCCGCCAA
>UQOC01000016.1 GCA_900542565.1 uncultured Eubacteriales bacterium
AGTATGATGGGAGCAATCATACTTTTGAGACACCCTCTCGTCTTCATATATAAACTATTTGTTTCCTTCCAGAGCTTCTCTTGCGAGACGGCTGATTTCAAGAGCAGGTCCTATAGCCACACCAGGTTTTGTTTTCATATAGCATATTAAGTCCTCAAGCATTTTAACTCTGCTGATTCTTCCTATGCATTGAGGATGAAGTACAAAATTCAAAAGACCACCTTCTTCATAAAGGCCATCAAATTCGCTCTGCCAAATATCTCTTACGTATTGAGGTGAGCAAATTCTTCTTCTTTCAGGCTGCTGCAGGGTGAAGAAGAAGTGGGAAGTATCATCATACAGCCATGAGAACGGCAATTCAATGAGCTTCTGTCCGTTTTCACCTTCATGGAAATAAGGCCAATCGCAATCCATCGTATTGGATGAATATTCGAAACCACTAGCCATTACGTTGGCTATAGTTTCAGCTGTAAGGTTTGCTTCAGGAGCTCTGTATCCTAAAGGCTCTACTCCAAGCAAGTCCTTCATTATCTTCTTGCTCTTAGCTACCAGTTCTCTGTCTTGTTCAGGGAACCAGGCCTTTTCATGCAGATATCCGTGATATCCGATTTCATGTCCGCGTCTTACTATTTCCCTGCATGTTTCAGTATGATGCTCTATTACCCATCCAGGGATAAAGAAAGTAGCCTTCAGCTGCTGTCTGTCCAGCATATCCAGTATTCTAGGCACACCAACTTTAGGGCCATAAGCTCCCTCTGCCATCAAATTAGGGCTGTACATGCTATCCATTGTTCTGGAAAACCAAAAGGTTTCAGCATCCAAGTCAAAAGTCAGCGCTACTCCCATCTTCACTCCATCAGGCCAATTTTTTCTCATTTTATTTTCCCTCCTCATCGATGTTAAATTCACACTCACCATCAATATAAGTGTTAAGTACTTTAATATTTTTTATTGTATCTTCCGGAACTTCAAATACATCATCAGATACCACTATGAAATTAGCACGTTTGCCTACTTCCAGAGAACCAATGGAATCCTCATCTTTAGAAACGTAAGCGCCAAAGTTAGTGTACATCTTAACAGCGTCCAGTCTGGAAAGCTTCTCTTCCGGATACCAGCCGCCTTCAGGCTGTCCGGATAAATCTTTCCTGGTAACGTTAACCTGTATAGCCTCAAACGGATTGCATGACTCTATAGGAAGGTCTGAACTTCCTGCCAATCTTATGCCGTCTTTCAGCATGCTTCCAAAGCAATAGCTGGTCTTCATTCTATCGCCTACGCGGGAATCTGCAATGCTCCAGTCAGAGTGAATGTACATAGGCTGAACAAGGCCGATAGCATCTACTACATGATATTTTTCTAATATACGCTCATTCATTATCTGGCTGTGGATTATAGACGGTCTCAAGCCTTTAGCCTTTATCTCATCTTTCACTGCTATGCATCCATCCAGGAAGTTCTCAACAGCAGCGTCGCCTATAGCATGAATAGTAAGGTCAAAATCATGGTCTACGATTTCTTTGGCTATCTTAGTAAGCTCTTCTTTGTTCCAATACAGACAGCCGCATGTATCCGGCTTGTCACTGTAAGGCTCTTCAAGAGCTGCCGACCAAGCGCCCAAGGAACCGTCTCCCAGGAACTTGATTGGTCCTATCTTAATCTTTCCAAAACGCTGCCATGAGTGGAAGCCAAAATCGAAAAATTCCTGAAGCTGATCCGGTCTATGTATACGAAGCTGCAAAACCAAATTTATAGGCATTTTTCCTTCGAGACACAGTTCCAAATATGCTTCCCACAGAGCTCTTTTATCTCCAACAGAATAGAAATCCTCTGTATGACATACTGTTATGCCGTTCTTAACCATTTCGCTGAAAGAAAATTGAAGCAAATCTTTAATCTGCAGCTTATCGGCAATCTTCGGCACACAATCGCCGATTAAACTCATGGCGCTTTCGAGCATTACACCTGTAGGGCTTCCATCCTCAAAACGCACCAGTTCACCGCCTTGAGGATCCGGAGTATTCTTATCAACACCTGCTATTTTCATAGCCATAGAGTTGGCAGCGCATATGGTTCCGCAGCGTCTTGTGAGCATTATAGGATGAGTATCCGAAATCTTGTCAAGATCCTTTACTGTAGGAAACTCTCCGCCCGGAAAGACTTCCTGATCCCATCCAAAGCCTGTAACCCATTCCCCATCAGGTATGTTATTGTCTTTTATGTATTGTTTTGTAATTTCTACCATTTCGTCTGCTGTTCTGGCACTGCCTAAAAGTGCAGTCTTTTTCTCAAAGATTGCATGATCCAGCAGATGGATGTGAGAATCTATGAAGCCTGGAAGCACATCTTTTCCGCCCAGATCTACGACCTGGCAGTCTCCTGCCATTTCCATTATTTCATCTGTCGTTCCCAGAGCTGTTATCTTGCCATCCTCAATAGCCATCGCTTCAAACATTCTGTTATCAGCGTCTATAGTTCTTATTTTTCCGTTAACAAAAATTTTTTTCATTTTCTTACCCCCTCTTTAAGAAAGCAGTACAACAATGAATCGCGCCAAAACCTTTCATGATTTCATCAAATTCTACCGGAATAACTTTTATTCCGTTCTTCTCTAAAAGTTCCTGGCTGCGCGGATTGCCGGCAGGCATTACTATCAAGCCTGGCTTAATAGCCACAAAGTTAATGGCGAAGCTTTCCTTGGCCTCATTCCTCGAAGGACATTCAAGAAGCTTATAGCCTTTTTTCTTAAGCATATCGCATATATCATAAGGGACCTGAGCTGCATGAATCATTGCCACATCATGGCTGGCCAAGTTGAGGTTTCCGTCTATGTGGGCATGACCGTATGGTATCTGCATAGGATAAACATCAACGCCCATTCTCTTAAGTTCACTTTCTACCATCTCATATCCGGATTTGTTGGTTCTTACTCCGCATGCCAGTATGGCCGTATGCCTGTCTACCCACATTACCATAGCGCCTTCAAAAGTAGCGTCTCCACAGATGGTTCTAATGATAGGAACTCCCAGGTCAGCCAATTTTTTAGCCGCATATCTTTCTTCACCTCTTCTTGCTTCCATAGCCGGTCTTGTTACTATGGCTCCTTCCGGAGTCATCAGCACTAAATCGCGGCAGAAAAGCGCGTTTGGCCTATCTTCTCTCTGTTCTTCAATATAGTGGACCGTTACGCCATGGTCTCTGTATATTTGAGCAAGAGCATCGTGCTGGGCGCGAAATCTTTCAGGGTCTATAGGAGCCTTAAAACGTGCTGCCTGCCAATCAAAATTATCTATTTCCTTACCTGGACGGCGCATGAGAACGGCTTTCAAATCATCTACTTCTGAACATACGCCCCAGTCTCCCCAAAGTTCTCTCATATCATCTATTATGGTTGATTCTTTAGGAAACCATCTTTCTCCTGCAAGCGCGTCAATATCTCTTCTTTCTTCCGTCATAAAATCCTCCTTTGATTAATCGCTTTTATAATAAATTGTTTTGATGCTGCATGTTACGCGCTATAAGTAATCTGCCCGCCAACTACAGTCATCGCAACTTTTATATCTTTTATTTCTTCTACAGGAACAGCATAAATGTCTCTGTCAAGAACAGTCATATCAGCCAGATATCCCTTCTTTATCTTTCCTTTTCTATCTTCATCCCCAGAAGCATATGCAGATGCTTCTGTATAAAATCTGATGGCTTCATCCAATGTAAGAGCTTCTTCAGGATGCCATGCAGGAAGTTCAGGATGAGCTATACTCTTCCTTGTAACTGCTGAATATATATTGGCAATTGGATTCATATCCTCTACAGGACAATCCGTACCCATGGAAAGATGGATTCCAAGATCTGCAAGGGTCCTCCAGTTATAACTGTATTTTATACGTTCGCCCAACCTGTCTTCTGCCATTTCCATGTCAGATTGAATGAAAACAGGCTGAATAAATGCTTGAATATCCAATTCTTTCATCCTGCGGCAAAGATCCTCATTAAGTGTCTGAGCATGTACTATTCCATGGCGCAGTTTAATATCCGGGTGTTTTTTCATTGCGTTTTCTATAGCGTCAACTACCTGTGTAGCCGCTGCGTCTCCTATACAATGAACTGCTACCGGCATGTGATGTATATGGGCACATTCCACCATGTCGAAAATCTCTTTATTATCTTTATATATCTGAAGTCCCTTCTGACCGGGCTCGTCTGAATAGTCATCCAGCATCCATGCAGTTCTGCCTCCAAGAGAACCATCGGCAACAATTTTAATGCAGCTCATACGATAATAATCGTTGCCATATCCCATATGGTAGCCCCTCTCATAGAACTCGTTCATTTCTTTCATATCCTGTCTATAGCATTGCTCTGACACTCTGACAGGCAGGGCATGTTCCTCTGTAAGTTCCATAAATGCCTGAATTACATCAGAAAAATCTCTTGTAGGTATTACAGCAAGGTCGTCTGACTGTACTCGAGTGAGACCTTTACTGCTGGCTTCAGCTGCTACCAGCTTGAGCATTTCTTTTATATCTGCCACACTCGGATACGGAATATGATCCTTTACTACATGATACAGCTCGTGCAGAACTCCGTTAGGTTCTCCGTCTTCTTCCAAATCGAAGCGGCTTCCATCATCGGGCTGAGGAGTATCTTTTGTAAAGCCCATAATTTCAAGAGCTTTGCTGTTAACAGAAACTATATGGCCGCACACACGTGTCGCTGCTATAGGAATTTCTGTACTTATCTTGTCCAAGTCATGCCTTGTCGGAAGGCGTTTTTCTGTCCAATCTTCTTGGTTCCAGTTGTTTGCCTCCATCCACTTGTCTCCAGAAATATTTCTTTCTTTTATAAAGGCCTTTCCCATGGCTATAACGTCGTCGATGGATTTTGCAGGTCTTAAGTCCAATCTTCTAAATGAGTATCCCTCATCGAGAAAATGCTGGTGGCTGTCATCAAACCCCGGAAGCACTCTTTTTCCTTCCAAGTCTACCAGCTTGGTATCGTCAGTCTTAAGAGCCAGGATGTCCTCGTCACTGCCTATGGCTGTAAAAACACCACCATCGCACGCTACCGCTGAAACATCACCGTCGTCTGTCTTTATCTTTCCGTTATATAAAATAAGTTCCATGTTCCGTCCTCCCTTTCTGAATCTTTTTATCTAAATCTTCTTCTTAATTCTATACGCAATTACCATGCCAACAGAAAAAGGCCTTGTTTCTAAAAAAAACAAGACCTTACTTTTTTTAATTTACGTTGATTTTTCAATGTTTACTCATGGTATTTAAAAGTCACTTTTCCCACTTGTCAATAATATATGTCTAAAATTTTTTATCCATGTAAAATTTATTTTCAAGATTATACTGTTTTAATTTATGATTTAAATTCTGCCTGGTTAAACCCAGCTGTTCTGCCACACGGCGTAAGTCAGCATTCTTTTCTAAAGCCTGCTGTATAAGTTTATACTCGTATTCCGAAAGAAGTGTTTTGAGATTTTTCCCATCATCCATGCGGAATACTTCATAATTTTCATGTTCTTCTTTTGTCTTTTCTTTTTTGTACCATGAAATATCATCTAATGTTAAATATGCTCCCTCCGCGAAATTAAAAGCACCTTCTATGGTATTTTCCAGTTCTCTTACATTTCCGCTCCATTTTCTAGTACATAAAGTTTTCATCATCTCCTCATCTACGCCCTGAATGTTTTTATGCATAAGCTGATTATATTTTGATATAAAATATTCTATCAGCACAGGAATATCTCCCTTTCGTTCTTCCAATGTAGGCAGATTAATCTGTACTACTCTGAGTCTATAGTAAAGATCCTCCCTTAAATTTTGGCGCTTAACTAATTCCAATGGTTCTTCATTGGTCGCCGCTATTATCCTGACATTGATATTTCTCTGCTCAAAATCACCTACTCTTGTAATCTTCTGCTCTTCTATAGCCTTAAGTATCTTTGCCTGCAAAGAGATATCCATATTATTTATTTCATCCAGAAATATGGTTCCTCCATCCGCGCTTTCCAAAAGCCCCTTTTTATCCTCAGCTCCTGTAAAACTTCCTCTTACAGTACCGAAAAGCATGCTTTCCAACAAATTCGCTGGGATTGCGGCACAGTTTTGAGAAACAAACGGCTTGTTTTTTCGCTTCCCATCTGTATGAATTGCCTCGGCCACCATCTCTTTGCCTGTTCCGGTTTTGCCATATATCAACACCGGTGAATCAGTCCTTGATACTTTCTTTATCTTTTCTTTTACTTTATCCATAGAGGCGCACTGGGAAATTATATCGTCAAGACAAAATAATTTTCTGTTTCGTCGGCCTGCCTCAGGAGTTATATATATATTACGTCTTGGGTCAAAAGACGTATTCATAGACACTTCTACAGCTCCGGTTATTTCTTCGTCTTCTACTATAGGTAATACAGTTATTACATGGCTTACCTCTTTTCCGCCGATTACACGTATTTTCTCTTGCATGTTATAGGTCGGAATACCCTCGGTAATGGCCTTAATGATAACGCTTTTTTCAAGAGCAAGCTCCGGATATATTTCTTTTATATGTTTGCCTATTATCTCTTCTTTGCTGAACAACCCGTCAGGTCCGCCCCCGTCGTAATATACTGCAACCGCGTTTTTATCAAATATTATGGCATTATCAAAATAGTTATGTGAATTTAACAGCTCTATGGCGTTTTCTCTAAGCTTAAGCATTTCTCACTCCTTGATATCTATATCGGTTATATGCAAAGCTTTTATCTTATTATTCAATGTCTGTCTACTTATTCCAAGGCAATTTGCGGCTTTCACCTGACTGCCGCACTGGCGGATCGCCTCTTTTATGATATAGCTTTCATAACTTTGAAGTTTTTCTTTTAATCTTGATGTTTCATCTCTATCGGTTTGAAAGTCTTTGCTATCGATATATCGCAAAAGCGCATCGCTGTCTATATCTTTTAAATCTATATATTCGCCTTCGCAAAGGTTGAATCCGCTTTCTATCATATTGCGCAACTCTCTTACATTACCGGGCCAGCTGTAATTTAAAAACGCGTTTTTTACATTGTCAGTTACGCCCTTAATCTCTCTCATCATGTTTTCATTAAAGAATTTAATGTAATAATCAACAAGCGGCATAATATCCTCTTTTCGCTCTCTAAGCGGAGGTATCTCTAGCTGTACCACTTTAAGCCGATAATATAAGTCTTCTCTCAAATTTCCATTGGCAACGCTGATTGACGGGTCCACATTGGTGGCTGCTATTATTCTGACGTCTACCGGGATTTGCTCCGTTCCGCCTATTCGCGTTATCTTCTGCTCTTCTATAGCTTTAAGTAACTTAGCCTGAAAGCCGGTATCCATCGAATTTATTTCATCTAAGAAAAGAGTCCCTCTGTTGGCGGCTTCAAACAATCCCATGCGGTTTTCCGCATTGGTAAAGCCTCCTCTCACAGTTCCGAAAAGGATACTTTCCAGCAGATTTTCAGGAATCGCTGCACAATTTTGAGAAATGAATCTCATGTTGGCTCTCTTACTGCTGTCGTGTATGGCGTGAGCTGCCAGTTCTTTTCCTGTTCCAGTCTCTCCATATAACAAAACATTAGAATCGGTCTGTGATGTTTTAACTATTCTTTTTTTTAATTCCTCCATCTGTTTTGACGCGGAAACTATGCGTTTTACCGCCTTCGACTGTCCTGCCTTTGTAAGTTCTGAATCTATGGCAAACAAATTGAGATGTGCGTCTCTGTTTTGCATATAGAGAAAAATCTCCACAGCGCCTATGATTCTTTTATGTTCCCAAACAGGAAAGGTACTGAAAATGCCCTCGTAAGCTTCACCCTTATAGTTTATCAGCTTTTGAACCTTGTTTATAAGAGGCCTGCCGGTACGTATTACTTCCATCATTGAACTGTTTTCTTCAGTCACACCGGGATATATCTCAAACAGACTTTTCCCCAGCATTTCACTGTCGCTGAGAGTATTAATATCCTTGCGGCTATTGTAATAATACTCTACAATGCCTCGTCTGTCTGCTACTATAACGCCATCGTAATAATTATATATATTCAATATCTGCTCTGCATACCTGGTGATTCCCATAACAGCTCTCCTCATTGGAAAATTGTATTTATTTTAGCATATGAGGCGCTTACGGTCAAATTGGATTAATTTTGTACCTAAATAGCTGAAAAGCCCTCTTTAAACTGATCAGCTAAAGAGGGCTTTTCTATGTAAGGCATCAATAGAGTTTTTCTATATTGTACTATTTCTGAGATGCTGCCTTTTCTGCTTTTTCTTTTCTGCCATAGTAGATGTATATTACTGAACCTACCGCAGGTACGATTATCAATCCGAGAACTGACATGAGAGGGTCTTCGATGAAGTTATTGATCATCAAAGCGATAAATATGATAGTAGTGATAACAACTACCACAGGGCCTCCCGGAACCTTATAAGGTTTCTCTAACTCAGGGAATCTGTATCTGTTTACCAATACGCCGGCTACACCAAGTACAGTACCTATCATTCCCATGAATACTACCAAAGTTGTTAATTCATCAAGGCTCTGCAACAAGATCAAAATGCATGACAGTACGCACTGTGTAATCAATGAAATAGCAGGTACGCCTCTCTTGGACAGATAGCCCTGTGCTTTGAAGAAGTGACCTTCCGCAGCCATGGCATAACCGATTCTGGCAAACGCAAGTACCTGACCGTTTAATGAACTGAGCATAGCAAAGAGCATAGTCACTACAACCAGAATGCTTCCAGCTGTTCCGAACATTCTCTCAGCTACTTCAGTACCCAGATAAAGCTGCTCATTTTCTATCATGGTTTTTGCTTCTTCTACAGGTATAACTCTGTAAATAGCGAAGTTGAATAAGAAATAAAGAACAGCAACTGCAGCAACACCTATAGTGAGCGCCAGAGGAAGGCTTCTCTTAGGATTCTTCATTTCTTCACCCATGTTGGCTACGTTGGACCAACCTTCGTAAGCCCACAAGGTTGCCAGCACAGCGAAGCATACTACGCTGAGTCCTCCGCCAAAGCTGAGAGTTTCACCGTTTTCATCAACAGGAACAGGACTCATATCAGGCATATGATTGCCTACAAAGATAGCGGCCACCAAGATTACTACCATAGGTATTATCTTAGCGATAAATGAAATGTTAGCGAATATGGTAGCTTCCTTTACTCCGAGAATGTTGTAAACCGTAAACAGAATAACCAATACGACAGCTATCGCCTTGATATTTCCATCAGTCATACCCGGGAAGAAATCAACCAGCGCCGTAGGTATAGCTATAGCAACAGCAGCTATAGAGCCAGGACTTGCCAGCAGCCACTGGCTGAATCCATACATATATCCTATTACAGGGTGATATACCTCAGTCAGATAAGCTGTAAGTCCACCTGCTCTAGGTCTTGATGAACCCAATTCAGATACGCAAAGCGCACCCAGCAAACTTATAACACCACCAATGATCCAGCACATCAATGCTGTACCGGTATCGTAATTTGCTCTCTGCAAAACGTATGAACCCAGATAGAAAATACCTGAGCCTACCATTATGCCAGCTACGATACTTACGCCGCTGAAGACGGATATCTCTTTTCTAAATTCACCGCCTTCAAGCGCACTCTTTTTCTTGCTTGACATTTTTCTCCTCCTACCTTAAAGTTTGGAAATAAAAAATAATTACAAAATTAACTATACGCAAAATTTATGCCAAAATTCGAAGTGACTTTTTTTCGCATTTAACTTGCTTCTAGAAAACATATACAAAATGTTAGCAGAAAATTTTCTTTACGTGTAAAATATTATTCTAACTCAAAAGCCCCCGTATAAAGCTGATAATAACGGCCTTTTTTCTCAAGAAGCTGTTCATGATTTCCTCTTTCGATTATATGACCGTGGTCCATAACCATGATTACATCAGAATTTTGTATGGTAGATAAACGATGTGCTATCACAAATACTGTCCTGCCATGCATTAAATTATCCATACCTTTTTGCACTATAGACTCAGTCCTGGTATCTATAGACGATGTAGCCTCATCCAATATCATTACCGGAGGGTCTGCTACTGCGGCGCGAGCGATAGAGATCAGCTGCCTCTGTCCCTGCGAAAGTCCGCTTCCGTCGCCTTCCAATACTGTATCATAACCATCAGGCAGCATCCTTATGAAACCGTCGGCGTTGGCCAGCTTTGCTGCTGCTATGCATTCTTCATCAGTAGCATCCAAACGTCCATATCTGATGTTTTCCATCACAGTACCTGTAAACAGATTTACATCCTGCAGTACCACACCCAGGGAACGGCGCAAATCATATTTCTTTATTCTGTTTATATTTATACCATCGTATTTTATCTTTCCATCGGCTATATCATAAAACCTGTTTATAAGATTAGTTATGGTCGTTTTGCCGGCGCCTGTAGCTCCTACAAGGGCAACCTTCTGACCCGGCTCTGCATATATACAAATGTCATGAAGAACCAATTCGTCATCAGTATATCCAAAGTCGACATCATTCAAGTCAATCCTTCCCTGCATCGGAATCAGTTTGTCGCCATCTTTCCAAGCCCAATGACCTGTTCTCTTCTCACATTCCTCAAGTTCTCCGTCAGGGCCATGACAAGCATTGACCAGCGTAACGGTACCGTTGTCCTCTTCAGGTTTTTCATCCAGCAGCTCAAATATTCTCGAGGCTCCCGCCATAGCCATAATGACCGAATTCAGCTGTTGGGAAACCTGCGCTATAGGATTTATGAAGTTTCTTGAAAGAGTAAGAAAGGAAGCAATAGTACCAAGCGTCAACACTTCTTCTCCGCCTATGGATAAATTTGTAACTCCTGCAATTCCCAGGGCTCCGCCTACCACAGCTATGACCACGTAAAGCACAAAACCCAAGTTATTGGTCGCAGGCATCAGAACATTGGCCAGCGTGTTGGCAATAGCTGCCGTTTCTCCCAAGTTTTCATTTTTAACACTGAATCTTTCTTTAGCCTTTTCTTCATAACAAAAGACTTTCACAACCTTCTGTCCATTTATCATTTCCTCTATATAGCCGTTGACGTCGCCTATGCTTCTCTGTTGTTTCATAAAGTATTTGCCGCTCTTGGAGGCAATCTTTTTTACGACTAACAGAATTAATGCAGTAAATACTAAAACTATCAATGTCAGCCAAATGCTCAAATGAACCATCGAAATAAACACAGCTATCATGGACACCACTGACGAAAACAAGTTAGGTAAGCTCTGAGATATCATCTGTCTCAAAGTATCAGCGTCATTGGTGTAATAACTCATTATATCGCCGTGGGTATGTGTGTCAAAATATTTGATAGGCAATCCTTGCATCTTGGTAAACATTTCATCCCTTATTTCTTTGAGTACGCTCTGAGCCATAATGGCCATTGTCCTGGAATAAAACAGAGATGCAAACACTCCGGCAAGAAACACTGCCGCCATGGTTCCTATTATCCTTAAAAGCCCTCCAAATACCGGCGACGCTTCCATAAGCAGCGGGCTTATATAATCATCTATCAATGTCTGCAGGAACAGAGATGAAGCAACGCTGGCGGCAGAGCTTATCAATATGCATACGACTACTACCACCAGTTTAAAGCGATGTTTCTCCAGGTATGACATGAGCCTCTTTATAGTTCCCGGCTTGAATCTCTGACCATCAGGAACTGCTCCGAATCCTTTTTGCCTCCCCATAGGCATTTTTCGCGTTTCATTATTGCTCACTGAGTCCACCTCCTTTGTTCTGAGATTCATATACTTCTCTATAAATCTCGCTTCTTTCCATCAGCTCATCGTGGCTTCCCACGTCTGCAATCTTGCCGTCATCCAATACGATAATCTGATCAGCATCCTGAACAGATGCTACTCTCTGTGCGATGATGATCTTGGTAGTATTTGGTATCTCATCACGGAATGCTTGCCTTATCATAGCGTCAGTCTTCATGTCTACCGCACTGGTCGAATCATCAAGTATAAGTATCTTAGGCTTTTTAAGCAAAGCCCTTGCTATGCATAATCTTTGCTTTTGTCCTCCTGATACGTTGGTGCCTCCCTGTTCGATATATGTGTCATAACCGTCTTCAAAGCCGTTTATAAACTCATCGGCACATGCCAATTTGCAGGCATGGCGAAGTTCTTCATCAGTAGCGTGTTCATTACCCCATCTTAAGTTTTCAGCTATAGAACCGGAAAACAAAGTATTTTTCTGAAGCACCATAGCCACCTGATTTCTCAGGCTTTCAACATGATACTCCCTTACATCTTTCCCTCCGACCTTAACAGAGCCTTTGCTTACATCGTAAAGTCTGGGGATAAGTTGCACCAAGCTAGATTTAGCTGAACCGGTAGCGCCTATTATTCCTACTGTCTGACCGCTTTTTATATGCAAATCAATGTCGTCCAGCACCTCTTTATCTTTGGATTTTCCATAGCTGAAATGCACATGGTCAAAGTCAATGGACCCGTCTTGTACTTCATATATGGGATTTTCCGGATCATGCAGATTGCTTTCTTCGTCAAGCAATTCCACAATACGTTCTCCCGAAGCCCTGGCCATGGTCAGCATAACGAAGATCATGGATATCATCATCAAACTCATAAGTATTTGCATAGAATAAGTTATCAAACTGATAAGCTCTCCTGTAGAAAGTCCGATATCGGGATTATTGCCGCTGGATACTATAGCCCTTGCTCCGAACCAGGATATCAGCAGCATGGTCAAATACATGCAGAATTGCATAAGAGGATTAATAAATGCCATTATTTTCTCTGCTTTAGAAAAGTCCAAATATATTTTTTGTGATGTGTTTCCAAACTTTTCTATCTCATGGTCCTGGCGGTTAAAGGATTTTACAACTCTTATACCGCTTAAATTTTCCTGGACTACGTTATTTAATTTATCATATGTCTTAAAAACACGATTAAATATCGGATGTACTGCTTTTATCATTATGCCCAAACCAAGAAGCAGCAAAGGCATAACACATAGAAAAATAAGAGAAAGCTCGGCATCGATACGAAAAGATGCGATAAGCGCAAATACCAGCATGCCTGGAGCCCTCGTTGCTATTCTGATAAGCATTTGGAAAGCCATCTGTACGTTGGTAATGTCTGTAGTCAGCCTGGTTACTATGCTGGCTGTCGAAAACTTATCTATATTCGAGAAAGAAAATTCTTGTACATGGTCATACATGTCTCCTCTCAAATTTTTGGCAAACCCTGCCGCGGCCACTGCAGAAGTTTTTCCGGCACCTACCCCCAGCGCCAACGCAACCGCTGCTGAAATTAAAAGGGCAATACCGTATTTAATTATTTCCGGCATTGAACCGCCATCTATACCTTGGTCGATGAGTTCCGCCATTATCAATGGAATCAAAATTTCCAAAATAACCTCACCCAATACAAGTATAGGTGTGAGAATAGCGTATTTTTTATACTCTCTTATATGTTTCGCTAATTTCTTAACCATCTTGCTTGCGTATACCTCCTTTTATTATTGGTCATTTCTTCATATTGTCTTTCATACGCTCTAAATATGTATAAAGCTGTTCTATCTCTTCAGGAGAAAATCCTGCTGTAAGTTTTTTCTCCATTTTATTTTTTTCTGCAATCATATTTTTTCGCATTTCCTCTCCTTTCTCTGTTATTATGATTTTTTTCAGCCTGGCGTCACCTGTAACGCCCTTTCTTGCCACCAGCTCTTTAGCTTCCATCAGAGAAAGGATTTTGGAAGCAGTCGACCTGGTTATTCCAAAATTTTCTTCGAAGTCGCGTTGAAACACATCTCTGTTTTTATTATCGTGCAGATAAAACAAAATATATCCATTTGCTGTGGAAATTTTCATCAACTCACTATGTATATTTTTTTCAAGATTTCTTTTTATCAAGTGAGTTAAAATTCCTAATTGTTTTCCGATATCATGTCTTTCTTTCATTTCACATCACCTTTGTTTGATTTTTGTCATATGTCAAACTGTTGTATATTCAACAATTATAGTAATAAAAAACCCCTTAGTCAAGGGGGTTTTTTGTCGATTTAGTGAAAGTTTTATTTACTTGTTGCGAATCTTATATTAAGACATCTCAAAGCATTTATTATAGCTATCACAGAAACGCCCACGTCCGCAAAGACCGCCGCCCAAAGGCCTACAAGCCCTAAAGCGCTTAATATCAATACCAAAGCTTTTATTCCCAGAGCAAAAACGATGTTTTCTCTTACGATGGTCATCGTCTTCCTGGATATTCTTATTACCTGAGCAAGTTTAGATGGCTGGTCATTCATTATGACCATATCCGCTGCTTCGATAGCTGCGTCAGACCCAAGGCCACCCATTGCAACTCCTACGTCTGCTCTTGCTAAAACCGGAGCATCATTAATTCCATCGCCGACAAATACCAGTTTGCCTTTGTCAGATTTGTTTTCCATAAGTTCTTCAACGATTCTAACCTTATCTGCAGGAAGCAATCTTGTATAAACCTTATCGATTCCCAGCTGCAATGCCGCTTTTTCTCCTGCCTCTTTTCCATCACCTGTGAGCATGACGGTTTTTATTCCGCCGGCTTTAAGCTGTGATATGGCCTCTTGTGAATCATCTTTCAATTTATCTGCCAAGAGTATACATCCGCCATAGACGCCATCTATAGCTATCAATACTTGAGTACTGCCTTTATATATTTCAAATTCCGCTTTATGACCCGTTTCTTCTTCCATAAGTTTCTTATTACCGGCAGCAACCTTATGTCCTTTAACGACAGCTTTTACGCCTTTTCCCGCCAGTTCAGAAACATCGCATACATCTCCGCTATCTATTTCTTTTCCGTATGCTTCTCTCAGAGATTGAGAAATAGGATGATTGGAATAGCATTCAGCAAGCGCAGCATATTCCAAAAGCTGATTTTCTTCAAAGCCTTCTTCAGCCCATATCTTTTCTACGTGAAATTTTCCCTCTGTCAATGTTCCCGTTTTGTCCATCACTATATATTCAGCTTTTGACATGGCTTCAAGATAATTGCTGCCTTTTACCAGCACTCCTGCTTTTGATGCTCCGCCTATCCCTCCGAAGAAGCTCAGAGGCACCGATATCACCAGCGCGCAAGGACAAGAAACGACAAGGAAGTTGAGAGCTCTTTTTATCCAGTCGCTCCATACGGCGCCATCTATCAAAAGCGGCGGGAGTAAAGCCAGCAGCACTGCGGCTCCCACCACGATAGGGGTATATACAGCTGCAAATCTGCTTATGAAACTTTCTGTCTTGGATTTTTTATTGGCAGCATTCTCTACCAAATCTAAAATCTTGCTTACGGTAGACTCTCCAAAATGTTTAGTTACTTCTACTGTAAGTACTCCTCGCATGTTAACACACCCGCTGAGGACCTCATCTCCGCAGCCTACATCTCTAGGCAGCGATTCCCCTGTCAGCGCTGCAGTATCAAGAGAAGATTCGCCTTCTCTTATTATTCCGTCAAGGGGGACTTTTTCGCCCGGTCTTATAAGAATAAAGTCTCCCGGCTGAACTTGAGTGGGCGAAACCTCTTTAAATCCATCATCTGTTTTAAGATTTGCCACATCCGGCTTAATATCCATAAGCTGTGTTATAGATTTTCGCGACTTTCCTACAGCATAATCTTCGAAAAGCTCTCCTATCTGATAAAACAGCATGACTGCCACTGCTTCAGGATATTCTCCGATGAAAAAAGCTCCTATAGATGCCACCGACATCAAAAAATTCTCATCCAGCATCTGTCCCCTCAAGATGCCTCTCGCAGCTTTCCAAATGACTTTATATCCAACTACTGTATACGCTGCCAAAAACCCTATCAAACCGAGGTATGCAGGGCTTTCAGGCAAAAATATAGCAGTTGCGAACAATATTGCACCGATTATTATTCTTATAAGACGTTTTTTCATTTTATGCCACCTTGTTTCCCCTTCTGCAAAATCTAACCAATGCTGAATTACAGTTCCTTGATTTCAACATCAGGTTCAATCTTTTTAACTATCTTCTTAGCCTTTTTAACTATATCATCTATCTTGCTGTCTTCTCCTTCAAAGGTAAGCTTTGTGGTAAGAAAATTAACACTGGCGTCTGTCACTCCATCGATATCTGCCACTCCTCTCTCTATTTTAGCAGCACAGTTAGCACAGCAAAGTCCTTCTAATAAATAAGTCTTTTTCATTTTACTCCTCCATAAAATCAAAAACAATTGAGCATTTATTCAACTGTTTATAGTATAGTTGAATATTCGCTCAATTGTCAATAGTTTTTTTGAAATTATTAAAAATTATTTTTCCTCTTCAAAATACTGGGCCGCCAGCCTGCCGACATAGTTGTTTGCTCCCACTACCCACATGATGTCGTCTTTGGAAATCAACATGTTGGCATTAGGCATGACCACAGGAAATCCTTCTTTTTGCAAGCCGATGATCATACAGTTCCAGTTCCTTCTGATATTGCAGTTCTTTATGGTCTTGCCTGCGAAATCTTCATCACCAGTAACCTTTACGGCGCATATAGACAGAGAGGTCTCTATCTCTGGGTAATCGTTATCCATAAACTGCCTTAAAGTTCTCATTCTCTTGCAAGGCTCTGAATCTATAAGCTTATAAAAGTTCAAAATGGCTTTTTCTTCCCCTATTACATATACCTTATCACCGCTATGAATAGGCATGTTCTCCCTAGGCAAGATATATCTGTGCTCTCCCCTTCTTATCTTCACAACATACACGTTGTATCTTTTTCCAAGCTCCAGCTTGCCTATGGTTTTTTTCACCAGATCTGAATCGGCAGGGACATAGAAAGATATGATTCTCAAAGTATCGTAAATCCACTTTTGTTTGCCGCCCTTTGCTTCTTCCTTTGACAAAAGCCTCTCGTTAAAGTTTCTCAGAAAACGGGTCTGTAACTGGAGATACCACGTGGTAAGCAAATCAGTCCATGCTATAAAAATCACCACAGCTACTACTATTATCCCCAGCCAGGCAGCATTGATATGGAAAAGCTGTCCCAGCGGTATCATAGCGATTATAGCAACTATAGAAACCTTTACCAGGCTGAAAACCAAAAGAGGCAGCCTGAAGGAATTCTGTTTCAGCCAAAGGGAAGTAAACAAGTTGTTGTGTTTATTCATCAGCGGTCCGACAAACAATGCCATGCACGCGTAAACCACAACGCATGTAATAATATTGGCAGCAGTATCCGGCATATAATTTTTCAAGAATGGAGCCAATATGCGTATTCCGAATATGACGATTACAAGCATCAAGCCGCCGAATACGACGATTCTGAAGAAGAATTTTTTAATATATAATATCCACTCTTTATCTTTTTCCGAATCTGTCTGGTCTTCCGAAGTATATCTGTTCAATTTACTTACAAGCTTGTCAGGCAGCCGTCTTTCCAAAGCCGCTGCTGCTTTAGGCGCACTTTTAATAAAAAACGGCGTCGTAAAAGTAGTTATGACAGAAACCGATACTACTATAGGATAGAGATAATCTCCCGTTACACCTAAGCTCATGCCCAAGCTGGCTATAATGAAAGCAAATTCACCGATCTGAGCCAGAGAAAAGCCGCACATTATAGAGTTCTCAAGAGTCTGCCCTGACAGAAGCACTCCCAAAGAGGAAAAAAACAATTTTCCGACTATGGTAACTAAAGTGATGACCACTATAGGCAGCGCATAATCCACAAGAGTTTGAGGATTTACCAGCATGCCTACCGAAAGGAAAAAAATCGCTCCGAAAAGGTCTTTTACGCCTTTGGTTAAATGTTCTATCCTTTCCACATGTACAGTCCCCGCCAAGAGAGAGCCTGCCAGGAAAGCTCCCAGTGCAGAAGAGAATCCCAGCGCATCAGCCAGTATTACCATGCCAAAGCACAACCCCAGCGATACTATAAGCAGCATCTCGTCGTTCATAAGTTTTATGGTCTTGTTCAAAAACGTAGGCAATAGATATATGCCCAGCACCAGCCACACTACCAAATACAATATCATTATGGAAAGGCTGGCAAACACCTCGCCGCCTGACACATTCTGGCTCACAGATATGGTAGAAAGAATTACCATCATGAATATTCCCACAATATCCTCAATGACCAGCGTTCCAAAGACCAATTCCGTAAACTTCTTCTTTTTTAAGTCCAGCTCTTCAAAGGCTTTGATGATTATGGTGGTAGAACTCATGGAAAGCATGCCGCCAAGGAATATGCTGTCCATGACACTGAATCCCAGCAGCCTTCCGGCGCCAAAACCCAATACCAATATGCCCGTAACCTCGACTATTGCCGTTATAATGGCGGTATTACCAACGCTGGCCAATTTATGTAAATTAAACTCAAGCCCTAAATGGAACATCAAAAAAATTATTCCTATCTCGCTCCACGTTTCAATAGTATCTGTATCAACTACAGTCGGAAAGAAAGGAAAATAAGTGCTCAAAAGAAAGCCTGCCAATATATATCCAAGCACCAAAGGCTGATTTATCTTTTTAAAAATTATAGTTATTACTCCGGCAGTAATCAACATTACAGCCATATCGGAAATCAACGCCGGTATATGCATCTTTATCCTCCTTTCCGCATTTTTTATAGTGCATATCTATTCCTGATATGAGCATTTTTAATATCAGCTTTTACCTCAGAAGTTCTTTTATCTTCTCTATATTCTTCAAGCCTGCTTCATACCCTTTTTGATATGCATAATCCCTTGCTTTCATATCATAAAGAGTCATATTTTCTATTTCAGGGAAAATTATCAAATCAGGGCCTTGTTTTTTTATCTTTTCATCAGCTCCATCGCTGCTCATAATTTCATACATCTGCCACAAAACACCTATGAAATTCCCGAATCTCCGTTCCTTGGTTTTTACATACCCTGTGTCCACAGCAATTATCACATCCGGTTCAAATCTTTTTATAGCATCTATAGGTAATCTGGCTAGCAAGCCTCCGTCCACATATTGGATTCCATCTATAATCTCAGGTTTAAATATTGCCGGTATACAGCAAGAAGCCAGCACTGACGGAACGACTTTGTCATTGCCCTCAAAGACACGCAGCACACCTTTCTCCAGTTCTGTTGCGACACAGCAAAAAGGTATGTTAAGTTGCTCAAAGGTTTTTTGACCGATATATTTTTCCAATCGTTTATGCAGTCTTTTAGTTGAAAAGATTCCTGAACCGAAAGGGTTAGGAAATGCAGCCAGTATATTATAGACTTTCAGCTGACGCAGTTCCGCATATATTTTTTCAGGTTCCATCCCTAAAGCTGTAATCGCTCCGATAAGCGCTCCGGATGACGCTCCTGAGATACAATCCGGCTTTATATCATTCTCATATAGAGCTTTTAAAAATCCTACTTGGGCTATGCCTCTCATACCACCTGCGCCCAACACAATCCCCAGTTTTTTCATATACGAGGAGCCTCCCCCTCCGGCAAATTTTTTATATTTATATGTGCTTTATTCTATGATAAAGCCTTAACTAGGCTCAGTCAATTAAAAAAGTTGTTAATCATGCTCCAAGCTTAGATCAGTTTGCGTTACATGTATGGCTCTGGCAGGCTTGCCTCTGACAAGATTTTTTCTATGTTTTATCTATGCGTCCGACAATCAAAGAAGCTGTCTCAAATACTTGAAACTCGTATCGAATTCCGTAGAAAGCCGTTCTCGGCTGACTTTTCTTGTAAATTTTAAATAAAACCCCGGACGTTAATACAATCTGTCCGGGGTTTGTCTACGGTCTGAGATCCGATCAGCAAATCATCCGCATACGTGAGTCCACTGCGCATAAAGCGTTTTATTGCTATTTATTGTTAAAATATCTCCTGGCTGATACGTTATACCCGCCCCATCAGCTTTAGTATTCCAGCCTGTAAAACTGTAATACTTTCTTGTAATTCCGGTTTCTGAATCCGACTTCAGGATATACTCAGTATCTGAAGGAATATCTGAATCGCTGTACTCGCCTGTACCTCCGTTAGCCTGATATCTCACTGTATACATCTCTATAGGCGTCCACTGCGCATATAGTGTCAAATTTCCGCTCAAATTGGTCACGTCTCCTGGCTGATAGGCCGTTCCGCTTTGGTCCGCTGCTGTATTCCATCCGGTGAAAGTATATCCTGTACGTGAAACATTGGTATTTTCATCGTTCTTTATCGTATAATCAGCACCTAATACCACATTATTTTCTGTCGTTCCGCCAGTGCCTCCGTTGGAATTATAAGTTACCGTACCGGTAGATGGTGCCGGCGTTGTGGTTTTCTTCCTGCAACAGCATATACAATATGCCGGACAACAGCAAGGTCTGCATGTCACAGGTTGGCATGTCGGTGTGCATTGGGTTCGTCTGCTGGTACAATTGTAATGACATCTATACATAAATCAAAATCCTTTCTGAAAAGTGGATTTAATAATATATTATTATTCTTGCTTTCCATTTGTTCGAATTGAGATACATGTATTTAGAGCATTTTTACATTGTGATATGATTTTTCCCGATACATCTTTATACTTTGCACTTTGCTTTATGTATGTTAATATGAAAGTAAGCCAAACAAAATCATATAACAATCATAGGAGGAAAGTAATGTGGTTCATCAGATTCAGATGAAGAACCTTCAGTAGAAAAAGCCTACGAAATGGTTGAAGCCGATGACGGAGCAGGTTTCGGCGATTATGAAATTTATATCTTTAATGACGAGAATTCAGAGGCTTATCAGGCATTAGCCGGCGATGGTTATGATTACATATTCGGACCAATTAAAGCAGACGCAGCAAACGCCGGCGTAGTCTTAATCTACAACGGAGACAGCGAACCGGATCAGGCTACTTTGGATAAATTCAACGCACTCAATATAAAGTAATTGTTTCGTCACATAAAATAGTAAATAAGAAACCAGAAATCTTATTGAGATAAAAGCAACCCCCTGTAATAATCACAATTACAGGGGGTTTTTGGTGCGCCATGAGGGACTCGAACCCCCAACCTTCGCATTCGTAGTGCGCGACTCTATCCAATTGAGCTAATGGCGCGCAAGTATCTGTCTGCCACAGTATACTCAAATATTATATACAATTATGCTGCAAAAGTCAATTAATAAAACTTCTCTAATTAAAACTTTATAATCCACTTTATAATCCACTGAAGTAAAAATCATATACTTCTTTCGTATTCTTGTCTCCTTGCTTTTCAAAAAAAATATAGTATAATTTTATCAGGATATTTAGGAGGGAGTCAAGTATGAGAGAAAAAATACAACTAAAGTTACAAGAGCTTATCGACGAATACTGCCGGCAAGCCGGAATAGAAAGTTTTTGGAGAGAACCGATAATCAAATTCGGAGATGTGCATAATCCATTATTTGATAAGCTGAAAGAACTTGTCGATCCTCACCACTATCATCCGCTGGATTATCTCGACGGAGCGACAGTCGTTCTTTCATATTTTCTGCCATTTAAAGAAGAAATAGGCATAAGCAACATTCAGGGTCAGCTTATTTCCGAACCATGGGCTCTTGCATATGAACATTCAAACAAAATGGCGTCTTATATCAATGAAGAACTATGCAAATATATCAAAGAACTAGGATACGATGCCTGTCCGCCAAGAGATGCCGGTATGATAAACGATGGTTATCCGAGAAGCCGTTGGTCTCAGCGCCACGTAGCTTATGTCTGCGGGCATGGTACATTTGGCCTTAATAACATGCTCATTTCAGACAAGGGGTGTGTCGGTCGTTATTATTCAATCATTACAACTCTTCCGATTGAAGCCGATCCCGTGGTCACTGAAGAAAGATGTCTTTACAAGAAGGACGGCAGCTGCAAAGAATGTGTCGACAGATGTGTAGCCGGAGCTCTGAAAGTTGACGGTTTTGACAGACTGAAATGTCTAGATCAATGCAATATAAACGAAGAAACTTATCCTGAGGCAGGGGCCTGTGGAAAATGCGTTGTAGGTCTTCCTTGCTCTTTCAGAAAATAATCATTGACAAATTGTTTTCAAAAAAGTATAATTGATACGCAGGTCAAATTTAATCCAAATTTGACTTATGTTTGCGGCTGTGCTGGAATTGGCAGACAGGCAAGCTTGAGGTGCTTGTGTCCGAACGGGTGTACGGGTTCGAGTCCCGTTGGCCGCACCAGATATGGACAACGAAAAAGATATTGTCCGAGAAAACCCCCGATCTTATCGGGGGTTTTCTTTGCGCAAAATAGTTTGAAAGCCCTGTGCCTTTCAAACAGTTTATCCTTGCCTGACAGCGCCATGTAATGATAGAATAAAAAGAAAAAGGAGATACAGATGCATCACATACCGGCGCTGATCTCAGACCTTGCTGTAATGCTCATAACGGCAGGGCTGATAACCATATTATTTAAAAAAATACATCAGCCACTTGTGCTGGGGTACATACTGGCCGGTTTTATGCTGGGCCCTTTTTTCCCTGTCCTGCCGTCGGTTTCGGATGTGAGCAGCATTGATACATGGAGCGAGATAGGCATCATATTCCTCATGTTCCACCATGGACTGGAATTCAGCTTCCACAAGCTTGCAAAGGTGGGCAGCACATCCATAATAACTGCCATAGTGGAAGTGTGCGGTATGCTGGCAGTCGGGTTTGCAACAGGCAGACTGCTGGGCTTTGGTGTGATGGACAGCATATTCCTGGGCGGTATGCTCTCCATGAGTTCTCCTACGATCATAGTCCGTGTGATAGATGAACTGAAACTTAAAGGTCAGAAGTTTACGGAGCTGGTTGCCGGCACTCTTATGGTAGAGGATATTGCCGGTATTTTTATGATGGTGATCTTGTCGGCGATTTCCGTAAGCAGAAATGTTTCAGGCGGAGAAGTGATCGGGAACATTTCCATGCTTGCTTTCTATCTGGTCATGTGGCTGGTGCTGGGGATATTTTTTCTCCCTACATTCCTGAACAAGACTATCAAACTGATGAACGACGAAATGCTGATGATAGTATCCCTTGGGGTCTGCTTCGGTATGGTAATGCTGGCGGATTTTCTGGGATTTTCCTCGGCCCTAGGAGCATTTCTTGCCGGCTCCCTGCTGGCGGGTACCATCCATGTGGAAAGGATAGAACATCTGACCATGGGTGTGAAAGATCTGTTCGGAGCAGTTTACTTCATCTCTGTCGGGATGATGGTGAATCCGCAGATACTTTCAGAAAATGCAATACCTGTCATAGTGATCGCCCTTGTGGCGATCGTAGGGCAATTTGGATTTTCCAGCCTTGGCATGCTTCTGTCCGGCCAGACTCTTGAAAACGCTCTAAAGTGCGGTTTTACTCTTGCCCAGATCGGTGAATTTGCCTTTATCATAGCGTCTCTTGGCATGAGCCTGGGAGTGACAGGAGATTCACTGTATCCGATAGTGGTCTTTGTGTCAGCGGCAACTACATTTATAACCCCGTATTTTATTAAAAACGCTCCCGCATGCATAGATGCCATAAAGAGACATCTGCCGGATGAGATGTTATCCAAACTGGGAAAATACACTTCCGAGGATCAGCAGGATAACGAAAAGGACAGCGACTGGTATCTGTATATCAAGAAATTTTTTAAACGGCTTATTATATTCGGCGGC
The DNA here is from genome assembly GCA_900542565.1 of uncultured Eubacteriales bacterium. Taxonomy (GTDB): domain Bacteria; phylum Bacillota; class Clostridia; order Peptostreptococcales; family Anaerovoracaceae; genus Fimisoma; species Fimisoma avicola. The sequence goes on from UQOC01000016.1 coordinate 23,627, forward strand.
CTGATGCTGGTCATAGTGATCATCGGAGTCAATGGGCTTTATCCGGTCGTACTTTCATACATGGGCGAAAAGACGGCAGGAATCCTCACATGCGTTGTTATATACATAGGAATGGCCATCTTTGCAGGACCGATGATGAACCTTCACAACAGTCTTTATACTGCCTTATGGCTGAAACACAAGTCTTTCAGGTGGCCTCTTGCGGTTTTCAATCTGATAAAAGTGGGCGTCGTCACCATGATAGCCATGGTGCCCCTGTGGTCACTGTTTAAGATAAGGCCTGTATGGCTCTTCATCATCGTGATAGGGGTAATGGCATTTGCCGGAAGGTCAGACAGGATAACAAGCCTTTATCTTCAGATGGAAACAAGGTTCCTGAGAAATTTCAATGAGCGGCTCATAGAAAGAGAAGAAGCGATATGCGGCAAGCAGGACTGGATATACGATAAGCTGCATATAATTTCATTTATCGTCCCCGGATCAGGAGAATATGTTGGAAAACCTCTCAGGACCCTAAACTGGGGAAGGCGTCTGAACATATATGTAGTAAAGATACGCCGCAATACCCACAGCTATGTCATGCCCAAGGAAAACGCCGCTTTAAGGCCTGGTGACAAGGTATATGTCGTAGGCGAGCAGCGGGCGATAATGAACTTTTATAAAGTTATCGGCCAGGAGCCATGCAAGCGGATGAGGACTCTGCGCGATTTTATGGATAGCGGATATCCGGATACAGACAACGCCCTTTCCATATGTGCAGTAATGGTAACAGGACAGGAAGCCTTTGCCGGAAAGACCATAAAGAACAGCCACATACTGAGAGAATGGGGCTGTATGGTCCTGGGAATACAGAAAGAGGGACTTCCTGTCATCATGCCTAACGCCGGAATGACCATATCCGGAGGAGATATATTGTGGGTAGTTGGCTCCAATAACAACGCCGGACGGCTGGCTTCCGAGTACAGCGAATACGATACTGCCGGGATCAGCCGAAAGTGATGCGCATACGCTTTTTGATTTCCTGAATGACCCTGCTGACCACATCGGCGGGGTCTTTTCTGTATATGAGGCAGCACGGTATGGTATGTTCCCAGTCTACCGGCACGAAGGTGATGGCAGGCTCTACATGTTGCCAGCATTCAGGTGCGAGAAAGAACTTCCCGACCTGTCGGCAGCGGTCAAAAGGTTCCAGGGAATACATCTTGTCTATATCTTCCAGTTTCACATCAGGGCAGTTCATCTCAAGATCCGCCCGTACCCTGTCTATACCTTCACTCAGGCCTTTTTTGGCGATCATCAGCGTAAAACCGCGCAGGTCATCCACCGCAAGACGGCGTTTTGAAGCATAAGGGTGAGTCCGCGGCACGGCACAACAGAGATTGTATTCGCCGATGGGGATATGATCGAGCCTTCCCAGGTCACGGTCAGGGTCGCATGTACCCACCACAAAATCCAGCTTGTCTCCGAGCATGGTGTGGGCAGAAAATACTTCCGAATATTCATTGCCAAATGATATGAGGTTAAGGCTGTACCTTGGGAAAGCACTGTTGATCTTGTACCATACATTGAGGAATGGCTCACATGGGTTAAGCGGAGAGGTTCCTATGCGGAGGACAGCAGTATCGCTGCTAAGCTGGCGGTGTATATCGTCCAGAGCCTGCTTGGAATATTGTTTCATCTGTAGAGCATAATCATACACCGATCTTCCTACAGGTGTAAGCACTACGCCCTGATTGCTCCTTTCAAAGAGTTTCAGACCCAGATGACGCTCAAGTGCGTTTATCTGTTTCATAACTGCCGTAGGAGAAATGAGCATTATCTCTCCGGCCTTGGTAAATGTTCCGTGTTCTGCCACATATATGAAGCAGTCAAGAAGAGGGTTATACATATTATTATCCGCCTTTCATATTAGCTCTATAGTTGATATGATACTCTTTTTAGGCAAGAAAATCAACCTAATAGTACATATATTATAACTTTTAGTTGAGAAAATTTAATATAGGCGGGAGGTTGACAAAAATCCATTAAAATGATAACCTTTAGTTAGTTAATACTAACTAAAGGAGGCCCAAAAGACACCGAAATGAAAGACAATACTGATATTTTAAAACTGAGGATCATGCTGGCTTTTTTAAATGATTGCGGAGACTGTACCGTAATGGGCCTTTCCAGGACTTTGGGCGAAAAACACTACACGGTCAGCAGAGCAATCTCATGTTTGGAAAAGGAAGGATTGATAAGCCGTAAAACCAAGAGGAGACCGTATCTGACCAAAGCCGGCAGGGATAGGGCTCTTTTTTATTCTGAGAGGGTCGATACCACTCTGGCATTTTTGCTCAGCAGCGGTGTTGAGGTGGAAAGCGCAAAGTCTGACGGGCTTCTGTGGGCTCTTTATAATACGGAAGATACAATGAGGACCATCAAGGAGACGGTGAAAAAACGCCGTATCAAGGATATCCTGGGAAGCAGAAAACAATTCATGGGAGAAGTGCTTTGCAGGAATATGGATGACGGACAATATAAGCTGCCTTTTGCCATATACAGGGAAGATGTAAAAGACGGGAACAACATATCCATGGCAAATGAAGGATTTGAACACCCATGTACATTGAGCATAGTAAACGGATCCGGCATACTACAGCTGAGATATACGGATATGAGCGCACGCTCCCAGGCTACTGGAAAGATCATGACTGGTCATGTCAAGTATGTAAAATATTTTGACAGCGGCAGGTATATAAACGCTGATAAAAATGGGGATATCCTTTCAATACCGGCATCCTCCCTTACATTTAAAAATATTGGAAAAGGTCTGAACAGAGTGTTTCATGGCATGGTAAGCCTGAAAATGGAATGCACGGTGGGAGAATTCCATATGCCGGAAGCTACAGCAATATTTACTTTGTTTATTTGAAAAGGTGCACATCTGCACGGAAGCGTCAACGGCACAGATATGGCCTTTTGGCGGAGAAAAAAGAAAAAAGGGGGGGAAGAACAACGGCCGGCCGTGCAGACATGCATCAAAAGCAAAGGTGCATTATGGATATATGTGTGGTATGATACCATCAGCCGAATAAAAACGATACCTGAACGATAGGTATTTTTTTCGGCAATATAGTTAGTGATAACTAACTAAACTTTTTTTTTAAGGAGGACGAAAAATCGATGAGATCAACCAGACTTGATTTACCCATGCGATGTATTTCAATCTTATTGATCGCCATTATGCTGATGAGCCTTTGGCCGGCAAGTGCTTTTGCGGCTGAGACGGTACCGGAAGGCAGTGTAAAGGCGGTGAAGCTGGATGTTCCTGTTGAGGATGGCGTATATTATGCCGATGTGAACCTGATCCACTACAGTCAGAACCAGGCATCCATGGGCAATGTGGCTTTGAGGGGAAGCTCAAGCTATCTGCAAAAACAGCCTGCCGATACGGAGTACAGCTCCATCGTCATAGTAAAGGACAACAAGGCGACGGCGCTGGTGGAATTCATGCCTATGGGATATATTGGCATGTACGGGATGCTCTCAGAGCTTGAATCCGTAGAGGCGGAGTATTACAGCAAGTTTTCCGCACCTCTTGAGGACTATACCGGATATTATCCTGCCCAGGTGCTCACATATCATAAGACTGCAGATGGACAGATAGTTTACGACAACTTTAATGATCCTGATTCAGAGTCGGCATTTAACGGAAGCCAGACCAGACCAGCCGGATACGGACAGGAGGCAAGACCCATAAATCTGATCGACCAGCCTTATGCAAGGCTTATGGCCCTTGATGTTACACCGGAGACCAGAGAAAATGTAACGGTTCCTCAGTCAGCCGAAGAGTACACATGGGAACATGCAGCCATAGTCCATGTATTCGTGCCTGTGATGTTCAGCATTTCTCCTTCGTCAGGAGATCAGTATGCAAGGATGCAGGTGGACTGGACCAGCCTTGAAAAGATAGAGGACCCGGACAGCGTTTTAAACTACAGGCTGTGGGAAGCATCCCAGATAGAAAAAGGCGATTATACTGACGAATCATATCAGGCCCTGCAGACTGCCATAGAAGAGGTTACGGCGGAGATGGAAAATGTATGGCCGTCACAACACCTGGATATGGGAGAAGGCGGATTTCAGGCTCAGCCGGTGCTGAATATGGAGCAGCTTACAGATGAGGAAGAAGCCGCTCTCATCAAAAAGCTGGACGATGCTGAGGCCGGACTGACCTCGCCGGTTAGCAAGGATGACCTCAGCGACCTCATTGAAGAGGCGGAGGCCCTGAGAGATACGGATTACACTGAATCCACCTACAGCGAACTGCTGGCAGCCATCAGGGCAGCTCAAATGACAGCAGACGATCAGGAAGCCACTCAGGAAGAGATCGAAAAGGCTTTCGGCGATCTGCAGAAGGCAAAGGAGTCCCTGGAAGAATGTGACGATGCCACGAAATGGAGCAACCTGTGGAACAAAGCCGACGAGATGGACGAAAGCGACTATACGGAAGACTCCTGGGCCACATTCCTTTCCACCTGGAACCGGCTCAAATCCTACGAGACCAGCAGCAAGCTGCCTATGGTGAACATACTGGGGATTTCATACTACATCAATCAGCTGCAGACCGCTCTGGATGCCCTTGAGGAGAAGCCGGTGCTCGATGCGGATCCGGCCAGCCTGGAAGACGGCAAGTACACTTTGAAGGCATATATGTACAAGACTTCCGATCCGACCGTCTATTCAATGGCCAACAATGCCATAAACCACAATGTCTGGCTGGAAGTAAAGGACGGAGAGTATTACCTGACTGTGCAGTTCATAGGCATGTCCATGTATAACCAGTTCGGCTATCTTATGGACCTGAAATATTTCGATGAAGGATATACCATCGGAAACGGCGGGACGCCGGAAGGGACACTGCTGGACGCTGAAGTCCTGTCCACCCAGAAGGATTCTGACGGCAACGATGTTATCGACGGATATAACGACGAAGATAATCTTTATCCTGCCATGGTAAGGTTCAAGCTGGTAGAGAAAGCAGACGGACAGTATGTGCCGCTCCAGGTCTTCGTGCCGATCATGGAAAGCATCTCCGAAGGCCTGGGGACCCAGACGGTCTACATGGAACTTGACTGGTCAAAACTCAGGAACGACGACGGCAGCGTACTGCCTCAGGATCCGCCCGTACTGTCTCCGGCATTGGATGTTACCGATGAGGACACGGGAATAAAAGTACATGCAGAAAAGGGAGTATTTGAGTCAGGCACAGAGTTTGTAGCAGAAAACCTCACATCAGGTGCAACCTATGACCAGACCAAGGCAACCCTGAAGGAAAAGAATGTGGGAGAGAAGTTCATACTCTACGATGTATATTTTAAGGATGCAGACGGAGAAAACGCAACGCCTAACGGAAAGGTGACATACGGCATACCCGTACCGGAAGATTACGATGCGGACAGTCTCGCCCTCATACGCATAAACGATGAGGAAGACAACATCGGTCCGATGACCTATATAACCGGATGGACCATAGAAGAAGGATATCTTACCTTCACCTACAATGCGAGGACTGACAAGCCTGTCCACTTTACTCTCGTCGAAAAGGGGTCGGTGCTTGAGCCGGAACCAGAACCGGAACCTGAACCCGAACCAGAGCCGGAACCTGAACCTGGCGATAACACAGACAGGTTCAGCCTGGAAGACGGCATTTATTCTGTGTACGGCGAGATGATCAAGGCAAACCGGCAGGACTATTCCATGAGCAATGACGCTATAAACCACAACATCAAGCTCACCGTAAAAGACGGGGAATATTACCTGACCATGGATTTTAAGGGCATATCCTATCTCAACAGGTTCGGATACCTGGCCAATCTGTATTACTATCAGGACGGATATACTTACGGCCGGTATGGTGTCATCGAAGGACAGAAAGAAGCGGCAGAAGTCCTTTCAACCCAGAAGAACGCCGACGGTACGGATGTCATAGATGAGTTTAATCAAAAGGGCGGTTCATCGGAAGGCATCCTCTATCCGGACCTGGTGACTTTCCCGCTGGTGAGCAGCGCTCTGGCCGATGAAGAAGGTTATGTGCCTCTCCATGTGTTCGTACCTGTGATGGAGGATATTTCAGCGGGGACCGGTTCCCAGGATGTGCTCCTAAAACTGGACTGGTCAACTATAGAGGCGGCTTCTGAGGACGATCCCGCATTTGAGCCTGACGAACCCGTAGTCCAGTCACCGGCAGTGGATCATACCGATGAAAAGACCGGAGTTGTAATAACCGCTGAAAAGGGTGTATTTGAAGAAGGAGTACAGATAGTCGTTGAAGCGGTAACTGCGGGCAAAGATTATGAAAAAGTAGTCCGTGCCCTCAGCGACATCGGAGCAAAATTCAAGCTATATGATATAAGCTTTGCAGACAGTGCAGGAACTGCCGCAGTACCTAACGGGGTTATAAGTATAAGCTTCCCTGTGGCTGAAGGATATGACGATTCACAACTGGCTGTCTACAGGATAAATGATGATGGTACGAAGGTGCTCGTGAAAGGGGAACTCACTGACGGAAAATATACTGTTGCCACAAGGACAGGAGGCCTTTATGCCCTCGTCGAAACAGGAAGTACCATAACGGATGAAGAAAATGCGCAGCAGATACCAAAGACAGGGGAAAGAGACGATATGGCTCTGTGGCTGCTGATGTGCACCATAGCCGCAGCCGGGACATTAGGTGCCGCATACAGAAGATCATCCGGAAAAGGAGAATGATAGCTTATGAAAAGTACTGCGCTTAATTTTTTGAAAACGCTGTGCTGTATAGGAGCGATACTCGCCATATTGGCGGGCGTCGCTCCTATGACTGCAATGGCAGCCAGCCATGGCATCTATCTTGCCACGGCCACGCCCCACTATCGGCATCCTCAGACCGGCATCATAGAAGATTCAGGCGGGGAAAGTTCTGCCGTGCTGGGACAGTCTATGACAGATTCGGCCACATATACAAAGGCCCTGGTAGAAGTTGATTCATCAGGAAACACATATGCTACCGTGAGGCTAAAACTTATGGACAACATACAGGACCCCAAATTTCAGGTAGACGCTGCCGGGAACGGTTCTTTTACACCCGTATCTTCTACGGTCATGTATGAAGATTTCACCGAAAACACCACAGATTTCCGCATGAAAGTACCAAGTGAGAATGCTGTGATAAGATGCAATATGTATGTGGTGCCAATGGGCAGGGAAGTCATATTTTACATAACGCTTTCTGGTCTCCAGCAGGGATCTGGTGATTTTGTGACAACCATAAAGGTGGACCAGGCTCAGTCATCTGTGACCAACGGAGCTGGATCCCAGACTCCAACTCAGACAGAAAGCCAAAACACTGCCCAGACATCAGATGGGTCGGACAGCTCCGGCCAGGGGCAGGAACCCACAGCCCAGACTGGTGAAACCCATGAGGAACACATGGGGATACAGGAATTTGACCAAACCGGAGAAGAGGCAGATGATAGCTCCGGCATATCTGCCGTCTGGTGGATTGCAGGAGCTGTGGTCATCATTGTTGCAGCCGGAGGCTCCATATGGTTTTTCAGGATAAGAAATAAAAAAGATAAGGATGACTTGTTATGATCAGAAAAAAGATAATGACTCTCCTTGCCTGCACCTTGATGGTGGCCTCATGCGCCGGATGTGTCGACCAGAGCAGCGGAGAAAACGGTGATGACGGCGGCAGCGCCAATTCAGACGGCAGCCTCAGACTCATAGCCACATCTCCGGCAGCCGCCGATATATGCGACAGACTTGAACTGGAACTGGTGGGCGTATGCGATACCACTGTAAGCACCATACCGGAAAGATACAGCAATGTGGAAAAGGTAGGGATGCCCATGTCGCCCGACCTTGAAATACTCAAATCGCTGACCCCCGATTATGTGTTGTCACCTAATTCCCTCCAAAATGATCTTCAGCCCAAATATGCTTCGGCTGGGCTGAGCTCCATTTTTCTCAATCTCAAGAGCGTAGAGGGGATGTATGCGTCCATTGAAGATCTTGGAGAAAAATTCGGGCGTCAGGAACAGGCGGCAGATCTCATAGAAGAATATGAAAAGTTCATGGAAGAATACAGGAGTGCCAGTGAAGGCAGAGAAAGTCCCAGAGTGCTGGTGCTCATGGGCCTGCCCGGTTCATACATAGTGGCAACGGAAAGCAGTTATGTTGGAAGCCTCGTAAAGCTGGCGGGCGGAATGAATATATACGGTGATGGAGACGGGCAGGAATTTCTCGTGGCCAATACAGAGGACATGAAGGAGAAAGATCCGGACATAATACTCCGGGCCGCACATGCGCTGCCTGACGATGTGGTAGAGATGTTCAACGAGGAATTTGCCACCAATGATATATGGAGACATTTTGCCGCTGTACAGGAAGGGCGGGTATTTGATCTTTCCTATGATAAATTCGGAATGAGCGCAAAATTCAATTATCCGGAAGCGTTGGAGGAACTAAGGCCTATGCTTTACGGAGAATGACGGAGGAAATGCAATTTTGATCAGCAAAAGAAAAAAGATCATTTCATTTACCGTGACAGCGGCAGCTTTGGCAGTGCTGTTCCTGCTGTCGGTAAATACAGGAAGCATAGATCTTTCGCCCATGAGGCTAATCAGGGGACTCTTCATATCATACGACCCGGATGTGGCGACCGTGTATGACCTGAGATTCCCGAGGATATTCATATCTATGGCAGGGGGATCGGCCACAGCTGTATCCGGCGTACTCCTGCAGGCGGTACTCAAAAATCCTCTGGCAGATCCTGGGATAATAGGGATTAGTTCCGGAGCGAGCCTTACAGCTGTACTGGTAACGGCTTTTGTGCCGTCGCTGTATTTTTTTACACCGCTGATCGCTTTTGGAGGAGGACTTGCCGCCTTTGGGCTTGTATACAGTCTTTCATGGAAAGGAGGACTGTCGCCCCTGAGGATCATCCTCGTAGGCGTGGCAGTAAATTCAATGTTTACGGGGATGATGAGCGCCTTTAACTCTGGTACAGGCAGTAACTATTCAGGCGTCGCCAGCATTGTAAATGCCAATATAACCATGAAGACATGGGATGACTTTGAGACTTTGCTGGCGTATTCCCTGATTGGGCTTGCTGCCTCGCTCGTCCTGGCGGGGAAGTGTGATCTGCTTGCCCTTGAGGATAAGACTGCAAGATCCATCGGGGTCAATGTCAGCGGCAGGGCCAGCCGTATCGCTGACGGCTGTCCTGCTTGCAGGGATTTCCACAGCCATCATAGGGCCAATAAGTTTTCTGGGGCTGATAGTGCCCCATATTGCCAGGCTGCTGGTCGGGAGTGGGCACAAAACGCTGATACCTTATAGTATCTTGTTGGGAGCGTTTGTACTACTCCTGGCCGACACGGCCGGGCGCACTGTTGCAGCGCCTTATGAGATAAGCGCATCTGTGATCATGGCTGTAGCCGGAGGCCCGTTTTTTATATTTCTTCTAAGGAGGTCAAAGCAGAATTATGGGTGACAATATTTTCAGCATAAGAGGACTGTCATTTTCTTATGGGAAACACGAGATACTGAAGGACCTTGATATGGATATACCTTCAGGTGCGGTGACTACCCTGATAGGGGCCAACGGCTGCGGAAAGAGCACATTGTTTGGGCTGATGACCAAGAACCTGAAACCTGCTTCCGGCGAGATAAAACTTGCGGGCTGCAGGATATCCCATATGAACATAAAGGAATTTGCAAAACAGGTTGCCATTGTCCATCAGCACAATACCGCGCCAGCTGATCTTTCGGTGGAGAAGCTGGTATCATACGGAAGGACACCATATCGGTCCATTGGCTCTCCCGGAGATACAGAAAAAGATGAGGAGAAGATCAACTGGGCCATGGAGATCACCCATACAGATAAATACAGAGACAAGCCCGTAGCCGAACTTTCCGGGGGACAGAAGCAGAGGGTGTGGATAGCAATGTCACTGGCTCAGGACACGAAAGTACTGTTCCTTGACGAACCGACCACATATCTGGATATACGATACCAGCTGCAGATACTCAGACTGATACGCAAGCTGAACCGGGAATATGGGATTACCATAATAATGGTTCTCCATGACATCAACCAATCCCTGTATTACAGTGACAACATAATAGCAATGCGGGACGGCAAGATCGTAGGTCAGGGAGAACCAGAGGATATACTTATGGGAAATCTGGTCAACGCAGTTTACGATGTGGAGCTTGATGTGTGCCGTATAGACGGAAAACCATTTGTGATGTCTGTCTGAGAGCGCAGGGATAAGGAGGTATTCTATGAAGATAAAAAGAACTGTCTTTCTTGTTCTAGGACTGATATGCCTTGGGCTTGGCTGCGTAGGTGCAGCCATTCCAATATTGCCTACAGTGCCGTTTTTCCTGGCAACGGTCTTTTTCTTTGCAAGATCATCGGAAAAGCTGCATGACTGGTTCATCAATACCAAGATATATAAGAAAAATCTAGAATCTTTTGTTAAAAAGAAAGGAATGACCGCAAGGACTAAAGCGGGCATAATAATACCTGTTACTCTGGTAATGGGAACAGGATTCGCACTGATGGGAGATGTGCCGGTTGGAAGGATCATCCTCGGCGCAGTATGGGTATGTCATGTGATGTATTTTGTCTTTGGAGTAAAGACCATCAAGGAAGAGGATCTTACGGCTCATAGATAAACTTTCATATAAACAACACACAACGCCCCTTGACTGAGGGGCGTTTCGTCATTATAATTGTTGAATATAAAACAGTTTGATGTATGACAAAAATCAGACGAGGGTGCAGACAGATGAAAGAAAAATATGATATCGGAAAACAGATGGGATTTATCCATCACATGATAAGAAGGAACCTGGAAAAAGAAATACCCAGCGACCTGATGAAAATATCCATGGCAAACGGATATATACTTTTTTACTTGTATGATAACAAAGATAAGGATGTATATCAGAAGGACTTTGAGGAAAACTTCGGTATAACCAGATCAACGGCCTCAAAAATACTTTCCCTGATGGAGACAAAGGAACTGGTCAGGAGAGAAAGTGTGGCAGGGGATGCAAGACTGAAAAAGATAACGCTTACAGAAAACGGGGAAGAACTTCGCCGAAAGATGATAGCCATAAAGGATAAGATGGAAGAACAGCTAAAAGAAGGGTTTTCCGAGAAAGAGATACAGCAGCTTTACGGGTATCTTGAGCGCATTAAAGACAACTTGATGAGATAATACGAGAAGGAGGAAAAGCGCATATGGTAAAAAAATTAGCTTCCCATGTGAGAGAATATAAGAAATATGCCATAATGACCCCTATCCTGGTGCTGGGAGAGGTCGTTCTGGAGATACTTATACCTCTTTTCATGGCGGAACTCATTGACAGCGGCATAGATGCAGGTTCTATGCCGGAAATAATCAGATATGGCCTGATAATACTTTTGGCGGCCATAGCCTCGTTGGCCTTTGGAGTAGGGGCGGGAAAAACTTCCGCAGTGGCTGCGGCGGGCTTCGCCAAAAACCTCAGGGGGGATATGTACGATCATGTACAGGAATTTTCTTTTTCAAATATAGATAAATTTTCAACGGCAAGTATAGTTACTCGTCTGACAACAGATGTGAGCAATGTACAGATAGCCTTTCAGATGCTCATAAGGATAGCTGCCAGGTCGCCGGGGATGCTGATATTTGCCCTTGTCGCCTCATTCGGAATAGATGCGGAGCTTTCCCTGATATTCCTCTGCGTGATGCCTGTGCTGCTCATAGGGCTGGGCATAATGATAAAGGCCGTTCACCCGATATTCAACCGGGTGTTCAAGACTTATGACAAGCTGAACAATGTGGTACAGGAAAACCTCAGCGGCATAAGAGTCGTAAAGTCCTTTAACAGACAGGATCACGAGATCCAAAAGTTTGAGGGGACATCACAGAAAATATATGAGGACTTTTCCAAGGCCGAGAAGATCATGGCCTTTATCAATCCGCTGATGCAGTTTTGCATGTACCTTACGATGCTGCTGATCGCATGGTTTGGCGCAAGGGCCATTGTTGCAAGCGGTAATAACGCTGCACTTGGCCTGTCCACAGGTGAGCTTATCAGCCTCATCACCTATTCCATGCAGATCCTCATGAGCCTTATGATGATCTCCATGATCTTTGTAATGTTGACCATGGCCAGAGCTTCCGGAGAGCGTATCGTGGAGATCCTTGATGAACAGAGCAACCTGCACGACCCGGAAGAACCGGTATATGAGGTGACGGATGGTTCTATAGATTTTGACCATGTACACTTCAGCTACGGCAAATCCAAAGATAAGGAAGTCCTCAACGATATAGACCTGCATATCAGAAGCGGTCAGACTATAGGCATAATAGGAGCCACCGGGTCTGCCAAATCGAGCCTTGTGCAGCTCATACCAAGACTGTACGATGTGACGGGAGGCTCGGTAAAGGTCGGAGGCAGGGATGTGAGGGAATATCATGTTGAAAGCCTTAGGAATCAGGTATCCATGGTACTGCAGAAAAACACTCTGTTTTCTGGCACCATAGCGGAAAACCTCCGCTGGGGCAATGAGGATGCCACCGATGAAGAGCTGCGCCACGCCTGCCAGCTTGCATGTGCCGATGAGTTTATAAATTCATTTGAAGACGGATACGACACATATATCGAACAGGGAGGCACCAATGTGTCCGGCGGACAAAAGCAGAGGCTGTGCATCGCAAGGGCTCTGCTCAAAAAGCCAAAGATCCTCATACTCGACGATTCCACCAGTGCCGTAGATATGAGGACCGACGCCATGATACGCCAGGCTTTCAGAAATGAGATACCTGACACCACCAAGATAATAATAGCCCAGCGAGCTGCTTCTGTGCAGGATGCAGACAAGATCATCGTAATGGATGACGGAAAGATAGTAGATGTGGGCAGTCATGACCAACTGATGGAGTCCAGCGTGATATACAGGGAAGTTTATGAATCGCAGAACAAAGGAGGTGGACTCAGTGAGCAGTAGCCAAACACGGAAGATGCCGCAGGGCCATGGAGGATTCAAGGCCTTGCCAAAAGGACAGAGATTTAAGCCGGGAACAGTCAAGAGGCTGATGTCTTATCTGGAAAAGCACCGTCTGAAGCTTGCAGTAGTAGTTATCTGCATCCTGGTAAGTTCAGGAGCCAGCGTAGCGTCCTCACTGTTCCTCCAGACTTTGATAGACGATTATATCCAGCCTCTTCTCATGGACGCCGCCCCGGTATTCGGAGGGCTTTTGAGGATCATATCAGCGATGGCGGCTGTCTTCATCGCAGGGGTGGTAGCATCACTGTTTTACTCAAGAACAATGGCCTTAATGGCCCAGAGCGTGCTCAAGGAGATCAGAGATGAAATGTTCATCAAGATGCAGAGCCTGCCCATAAGATATTTTGATACCAATTCCCACGGGGATATAATGAGCTATTACACCAACGATGCAGATACCCTCAGACAGATGATCTCACAGAGTTTGCCAAACCTGTTTTCATCCATTGTATCAATGATCGCCGTTTTTATCTCCATGGTGCACCTGAGCATATGGCTCACCCTCATAGTGCTGGTGTTTACAGGCCTGATCCTCATGGTCATAAAGAAGATAGCTTCCAAGAGCGGAAAATACTTTATGGAACAGCAGCGGAGCATAGGTGATGTAAACGGATATATTGAAGAAATGATAAACGGGCAGAAGGTCGTAAAGGTTTTCTGCTACGAAGAAAAGGCAAAGGAAAGGTTTGCCGTCAAAAACGAAAACCTCGGAAAAACTGCGGCAATGGCCAACACCCTGGCCAACATACTCATGCCTGCCACCAACAACCTGGGATTTGTGCTCTATGTGGTTATAGCAGTAGTTGGAGGAGCCATGGGCATAGCGGGAGTGACCAACCTTTCAATAGGCGGCGAGGCAGTGCTCACACTGGGGACCATAGCATCGTTTCTGACATTGTCAAGGAACTTCATAAATCCTATAGCTCAGGTTTCCCAGCAGCTCAATTCAGTCATCATGGCCATGGCCGGAGCCTCCAGGATATTTGAACTGCTGGACGAAGCCCCTGAGGAGGATAAGGGGACCGTTACTCTTGTCAATGTCAGGACAGATCAAAGCGGCGGACTCTGCCAGTGCAGCGAAAGAACAGGGCACTGGGCATGGAAGGACGGGGATAAGCTTATCCCGATGAAAGGCCGCATAGATCTGAACGATGTGGACTTTGGATATAACGATGATGAGCTTGTTCTCCACGATATATGCATATATGCCGAGCCCGGACAGAAGATCGCCCTTGTTGGAGCTACAGGCGCCGGAAAGACCACCATCACCAATCTGATAAACAGGTTTTATGACATAGATGACGGAAAGATACAGTATGACGGCATCAACATCAACAGGATCAAAAAATTTGACCTGCGCCGTTCACTGGGGGTAGTATTGCAGGATGTGAACCTGTTTACCGGCACCGTTATGGAAAACATCAGATACGGACGTCTTGACGCCACAGATGAGGAATGTATCGCAGCGGCCAGGCTTGCCAACGCCGACGGCTTTATCAGGATGCTGCCTGAGGGTTACGACACGGTGCTGGAAGGCGACGGCAGCGGACTGTCACAGGGACAGAGACAGCTGATCTCTATTGCCAGGGCGGCTGTTGCAGATCCGCCTGTAATGATACTGGATGAGGCCACTTCTTCAATAGATACCAGGACCGAATCCATAGTGCAGAAAGGCATGGACAACCTGATGCACGGAAGGACTGTATTTGTTATTGCCCATCGCTTATCTACGATACAGAATTCCGATGTCATCATGGTAATGGATCACGGCCGGATAATCGAGAGAGGCAACCATGAACAGCTCATTGAGAAAAAGGGCCGTTATTACCAGCTTTATACGGGAGCCTTTGAACTCGAATGATATGGGCTGCGCCACAACGGTCATTACGGCCACGGCAGCCTGGTGGCCTGTCGGTTCAGTGGAGGAAGTTCCATTTTGAGGGGAGCTGTCGCACAGCTGACCAGATCAGGCCGCTGTGTGACAGCTCCCTTCTTTTGCATAAAAACATGAAAACCCTTGCAAGCTAGGTACTTGCAAGGGTTTTTCAGTGCGCCTGATGGCAGGCCGGAACCACTGCGTATGCGGTTTCCACGGGTGCATGACAGCTTGCCCAGGTGAAAAAGACGGTCATGCTGTATGCTTTTCGTCTGTAAAAATACAAAATGAGACCGACGCACATAAAAAAAGTGATTGAAAAATACCCTATCCGGGTATATAATGAACATACCCGGATAGGGTATTTGCGGAACAAATATAACACAGAGAAAAGCGAAGGTGAAAATATGGATAATAAAGCAGCACAGGAGAAAAATAAATGCTGTGAGAAAATGACGATGCGTCCGGACGAAGAACGCAGGAGCCTTATCAACCGTCTGAACAGGATAGAAGGCCAGATAAGGGGGATCAGAGGCATGGTGGAAAATAACTGCTACTGCAACGATATCCTGATCCAGTCAGCAGCGGTGAACGCCGCCGTAAATGCGTTTAACCGTGAACTGATTTCCAGCCATATAAAGGGCTGTGTCGTCAGAGACATTGAAAACGGCGACTATGAAGTTATCGATGAACTGGTAACTACTTTGCAAAAACTTATGAAATAGGGGTGATATAGATGGAGCAATATAATGTTACAGGTATGAGCTGTGCCGCATGCAGTGCCAGAGTTGAAAAGGCAGTCTCGAAGGTTGACGGAGTCACATCCTGTTCCGTTAGTTTGCTCACCAATTCCATGGGAGTTGAGGGAAGCGCTCCGGCGGCTGAGATAATCAGAGCAGTTGAGGAAGCCGGATACGGTGCGTCCCTTAAAGGAGGAACCTCAGGCGCCCAGACAGGGGCAGGGGCCAGCTCTGCGGTTTCAGAGCAAGAAGATATGCTCCGTGACAGGGAGACTCCGCTGCTGAAAAAGCGGCTGGCAGCTTCGCTGGTATTTCTGGTCATACTGATGTATTTTTCCATGGGCCACATGATGTGGGGATGGCCTGTACCTGCTTTCTTTGCAGAAAACCATGTGGCAATGGGGATATTGCAGCTTCTGCTTACGGCAATTGTCATGGTCATAAACCAGAAATTTTTCATAAGCGGCTTCAGGGGACTGATACACAGATCGCCTAATATGGATACTCTTGTGGCTCTGGGCTCATCAGCCGCTTTCGGCTACAGCGTCGCAGCGCTCTTTGCCATGACAGATGCACAGATGAGAGGAGATCATCAGGCAGTCATGGGTTACATGCATGAGTTTTATTTTGAATCAGCAGCCATGATACTTGCTCTTATAACTGTGGGCAAGATGCTGGAGGCAAGATCAAAGGGAAAAACCACAGACGCTCTCAAGAGCCTTATGAAGCTTGCTCCAAAGACGGCAGTCATATTGTCGGAGGGTGAAGAAAAGGAAATCCCTGTTGAACAGGTGAAAAAAGGCGATATCTTTGTTGTGCGTCCGGGAGAAAACATCCCTGTAGATGGAGTGATAATCCAAGGCAGCAGCGCAGTCAATGAATCGGCTCTCACCGGAGAAAGCATACCTGTGGATAAAGAAACCGGGGACCAGGTGTCGGCTGCGACAATAAATCAGTCAGGGTTTATCAAATGTGAAGCGACGAGAGTCGGAGAGGACACTACCTTGTCTCAGATAATCCAGATGGTCAGCGACGCAGCTGCCACCAAGGCGCCTATCGCCAAGGTCGCAGACAAGGTATCGGGGGTATTTGTGCCGGCAGTCATCGCCATCGCCATTGTTACGATAATAGTCTGGCTCCTGGCGGGACAGACCATAGGCTTTGCACTGGCAAGAGGGATCTCGGTACTGGTCATAAGCTGCCCATGCGCTCTGGGACTTGCGACCCCGGTTGCCATTATGGTGGGCAATGGTATGGGCGCCAAAAACGGCATACTTTTCAAAAATGCCGTATCCCTTGAAGAAACCGGACGGACCCAGATAGTGGTGCTGGACAAGACAGGAACCATAACATCTGGGGAGCCGACTGTAACAGATATATTGCCTGCCGAAGGATATTCTGGAGACGAGCTTATGGATCTGGCGGCTGCGCTGGAAGCAAAGAGCGAACATCCGCTGGCCAGAGCCATCATCAAAGCTGCAGCAGACAGCGGCAGGCAGACGGCAGAAGTTTCCCAGTTCAAAGCTCTGCCGGGCAACGGACTTTCTGCTGTCCTCAACGGAAAAGAGCTGTACGGCGGCAATCATAAATTTATAAGCAACATAACTGAAGTTCCTGCCGGAATGGTGCGGCAGGCGGAAGAACTGGCTGCTTCAGGCAAGACACCTTTGTTTTTCGCAGCTGGAGGTGATCTGATAGGTATAATCGCCGTAGCGGATGTCATCAAGGATGACAGCTATGAAGCGGTAAGAGAAATGCGGAACATGGGAATCAGGGTCGTAATGCTCACCGGAGACAATGAGCGCACGGCAAGGGCCATCGGAAAAGAAGCCGGCGTTGACCAGGTCATTGCAGGAGTAATGCCGGAAGGAAAGGAAAGCGTCATCCGGCAGCTTAAAGAAAAGGGAAAAGTTGCAATGGTAGGAGACGGCATCAACGATGCGCCGGCCCTGACAAGGGCCGATATAGGCATAGCTATCGGAGCCGGTACGGATGTGGCCATAGATGCTGCCGACATAGTGCTGATGAAGAGCAGCCTGCTGGATGTTCCCGCTGCCATAAGACTGAGCAGGGCAACCCTCCGCAACATCCATGAGAACCTTTTCTGGGCATTCATATATAATGTGATCGGAATACCTCTGGCCGCCGGAGTGTTCATTTCACTGGTCGGATGGCAGCTGAACCCGATGTTCGGCGCAGCCGCCATGAGCCTTTCCAGCTTCTGCGTAGTATCAAATGCCCTGAGGCTTAACTGGTTCAAAATGTATGATCCAAAATCGGATCATAAGATTAAAAATAAACTTAAAGAATCTGATTGGGAAAAGGAGAAAGAAACAATGAACAAGACAATGAAGATCGAAGGAATGATGTGCGCTCACTGCGAAGCTGCCGTAAAGAAAGCCCTTGAGGAACTGCCTCAGGTGGAACAGGCAGAGGTAAGCCATGAAAAAGGCACAGCTGTTGTGACCCTCAGCGCAGACATAGCAGATGAAAAACTCAAGAAAGCTGTGGAAGATAAGGACTACAAGGTCACGGAAATTGCCTGATCATCAGAAGTGGCCGGCGACCGCTTGTGAGATCCGCCGGACGCCTGTGAGGCTGCCGGCAGCCCGGCGAGACAGCGAAACGGGGCAGGGAGTATGGAGAGTCCGTAGAATACGGAGAGCCCGGAAAGTCCGGGATCATACCCCCTGCCCCGTATTTTTTTGCTCTGAGGGGAAGTTCCGCCAGCGAAAAGTTCTCTTTTTGGCAAAAATCCCATTCGCAAGAACCAATGGAGCTTTTATGGTTCTCATCTTGCAGTGCGCAAGCCCCTTTGAGAAACTTTTCAGCGAACCTGATTCTCAACAGGCATCTAAAGGGCATTGATGAGAACCGTTTTGGCTCTTTCCATGATGACTTGGTTCTCGGCAAGGGAGTGTTTCACAGAAATGAGAACTTTTTTCTGGCGGAAGCGGTGCGACAAGCCTCGGCACTTGCTATCAGAAATTCGGCAGCACCGGCTGCGAGTAGTATACATAAGCAAGCCTGACAGAAAAAATATCCAGCACCATTATATTTCCCGTGGTGATCTCCTGAAGGATGATAAAATTGCTGCCTACTCCGACCAGAAAGCCGAACCTGTCCTGTATGGTGTTGGACCCGATGAGCTGTTCTATGCGCATGTATCGTCCGATCTGGGTCCTGAGAAAGCCATTGAGCGTCTGTACGGCATCAAGGTCGATGGAACTGTCAAATCCGGTTGGGGTCATGGGATCCTGTGGTGTGATAACAGAAGGAGAGTCCATAGGACCATTGATAGAAACATTGCTCATATAAGAAGTCATCTCTGAGTAAGGTAGGGGCTGAAAGTGGGTGCGTACAGCAGAGGCAGTCCCCCTTTCGGCATTTGCAGGAGCCGGGTTCTGACCTGACCAAACAGTGCTGCTGTTGTTTGCCGGAGCAGCTGCAGATGCGGATCCAGCTGCCGGGCCTGCAGCCATGACTGCTGCCGGAGATTCTTTTGATGAAGCTGCCGGGACCGGCGTAGTAGCTTCTGCCTGCACAGAAACTGCCGCATCTGACGGCTGCGGCTCATTTCGCTCAGAGACGGAAAGCTCATCAGACCGTGCAGATATGTAATCGTCTTCAAACTGTATCCTGTCACCGACCGAGACGCGGCCGGCCCTGATCATCTTTGGCGTAACAATGTTATTGCAGCAAGGTGCCATAAAAAACCTCCTGTTTGTTTAATTTAAGTTTCGGCATAATATGCCGTTGGAGAGTAAAAGCAGTGGTCTCCGACCCTGATATGGAATCTGGCCACTCTTGTGGGGAAATATTCCGGACATACGGCGCTGTAAGGATTGAAAAAGAAAAGGGAATCATCAACGCCTGCAAGTCTGCCGCCGGCCATTGCCCAGTCAGCTATCTGATAATGTATATCCGTAGGCCTCATGTTATATACATTCTGTGAGTTATAGGAACCGGCGATGGATTCACGCATACAGGCAAACTGACCAGGCTGGGTTATGACGGCCCGTACATCGCCGCCGTTGCCCACGCACACCCATGATGGATCGACACCGTGCCACGCAGCGATTTCCGCACGCAGCTCATTCGACATGGGGTCGGGGTAACGATTAAGCGGCGTGGCCGCGAGCGCGGGGTCGATGGACGCGCGCGCCGCAGCAGGCATGGGATACGTGTTCTCATTCGCCGAAAGGTTCACGCGGCACGGCGTGAAATTCGGGTCGTAGGGCTCGATGCTCGCCAAATGCGGCTGCATGAGCGTCCGAACGCGGTCGGAGAGCTGAGCCATAAGCTACTCCGCCTTTTTGGGAGCAGCCAAATCAACCGGCCATGCAATGCGGTTGATGTCGCCCAAATCAACGCCGTCGAAGCCCTCGAGGCCCTCTTCGACCATTTTGCGGCGAAGGCCGGCCGAAAGCGCGTGAGCCCACAAGCCTTCCGCCTGTGCCATGGTTTGCGTGGCGGGGGCATCGTTCATGAGGCCTTCTGGCGTATAGCAAATAACCGAT
>UQOC01000017.1 GCA_900542565.1 uncultured Eubacteriales bacterium
ACGCCTATCTGTTTACCGGCGGCGAGCCACTTGTACGCAAAGACGACATAATACGCTTATGTGAAAAGCACAAAGATGTAGCTTTCCACGCTTTTACCAACGGTACCCTCATAGACCAGAAATTCTGCGATGACCTTCTGAGAGTAGGCAACTTTTTTGTTTCCGTGAGCATCGAAGGCTTTGAAGAAAGCAATGACGGGCGCCGCGGCCGCGGGCACTATCAAAAGGCCCTTGCAGCCATGGATCTCATGCATTCCAACCATATCCCGTTTGGAGTATCCATATGCTACACCAGTAAGAACTATCTGACTGTGACAAGCGATGATTTCCTCGATATGCTCATAGACAAAGGCTGCGTATTCGCCTGGTATTTCCACTATATGCCTGTGGGAGTCAATGCAGACACCAGCCTGCTCCTTGATCCTGAGCAGAGAAAATACATGTACGATAAAGTCAGAGAGATCAGAGGCCTTGATGGCGGGAAAGAACTTTTCGCCATCGACTTCCAAAACGACGGAGAGTTTGTTCACGGCTGCGTAGCAGGCGGAGAAAGATACTGTCATATCAATGCCAACGGCGATGTGGAACCTTGCGTGTTCATCCATTATTCCGGAGCCAATGTCAACCAGCAGCCGCTGCTGGACTGTCTGAGGCAGCCTTTATTCCTGGCATATAAACAAGGCCAGCCTTTCAACGACAACATGCTCAGGCCGTGCCCTATGCTTGAAAACCCGGAAATACTACAGAAGCTGGTCAAGGAAACAGGCGCCAGATCAACAGATCTTGAAGCTCCGGAGACGGCTGAACATCTTTGCGGAAAATGCGTTGAATACGCCAGAGAGTGGGCTCCAATGGCCGATAAGCTCTGGGCCGAAAGCCATCCGGAAAGCCATGTCGAAAACCGTCCTGAAAACGCTTCTGCTGACGCTTCCGACAGTCAGGCCTAAGATCATGCCGCAGGCAGATCTCATATCATTTATGACACGCCGGCAAGAAACCTTGCCGGTTTTTTTGTATCATTTTAACGGCATCACTGCCGTATCATATAATATGTTTATACTCAGATCAAGACACATCCGGGGACATTGGTCCCGTCCAGCTTCTGTTCACAACGGCAAACCTTCACATCACCGTACATCCGCCGGAAAAAGCCGTCTTTTTTTCATGTTAAAGCATTTTTTCATGTGCCGGAGTTCTTTTCGAGCAGCCGTCCTTGTGGTTTTCTGCTCGGCTTTTCTTTTGGCTTTCGGCATCGCCTTAAAGGCAATGTCAGCACCTGCCCTGCCGTGGATCCATGACGGGAGCCGCCTTGTTTCTGTAGCATCATCCCAGATAGGCGTCTCTGATGGTGAAAAATACTGGCGCTGGTGCGGCTTTGACCATGAAGTCGACTGGTGCGCCTGTTTTGTTTCCTGGTGTGCCGGACAGTGCTGCGATGATACCGTCATATACGCTTCCTGCCCCGAATTTGAACAATGGTTCCGGTGCCGGGACCGGCTTTACGGCACAAACATCTCTCCTCGTCCCGGTATGGCCGTTTTCTTCGATAACGATGGAAATTCCCGTCCCGACCACATGGGCATACTGTCATCCTATTCCGACGGAAGCATATCCGTCATCGAGGGAAACAGTTCGGGCATGTGCGCCGAAAACACCTACTCCTCCCATGACAAGCGCATAATATCCTACGGAGCCTTTTGATCCCCATCCTCTGATCTGTATTTTCTACTTATCAAGTGTTATATTGCCTATATCGGCTATGGGGATCATCTTTTCATTGATACTCAGCCTGCCGGATACGGGATCTATCTTGTTTATCCGGCCTCTTTCAGTCACATATCTGTTCCCATCGTGATATCTTACCGCCGCCATGTCGCCTTGTTTCATCTCTGACAGCAGCCTGTTCAGTTCTTCCGCTTCGTCCTCCAGCAATTCTCTCCTTGTTTCTTTGACGGTCTCCGCTTCTTTCAGCTGTTCTCTGAGCCCTTTCAGCGCAGAAAACGGCATGAACTGTTTCGCCCTTTCCGCCTGTTCCATATGGCCCCTCCACCTGGTCCTCATGCTCTGTGCCCTCCTATCTGTTCATTTCTTTCTGCTGCAGTAGAATATTTTTCAAGATTGTAAGCCCGTAATATGGCATTTTTTCCGTATCGCTGCTTGATAGCCAGTATGGCCTGCGCCTCCCTCTTGTCCCGTTCAATATCTCCGGCAGTGTTGAGAAGATCAAAGCCTTCATATATGTCAGGAACAGCTCCGTTAAATGTTATGTTTATCTTCCTTGCACCAAGGTGTCTGCATGCAATCCTGCGGTAAAGTCTGTCCATGTACTCTTTGATGATCCTTCCGGAACATGTACAAAATGGCAGAGAGGCGCTTCCTCCTGCGTGTTGGCCGGAAATCCCGCAATAACCGATATACAGAGCTATGGAGTCGGTCACCAGCCGCCTTTCCACAAGTTCCAGGCAAAGCTGATCTGTCATTTCTTTTACTATCTGTTCAGTCTCCCCATGACCATAAGCTTTAGGCAGCACCTGTCCTGAGGAGACACAGCAGGCTTTTGGGCTGTAACCCTTGATGTCCTCTATGGTGGCCGTTTCTCGTCCCCATGCGTGATCTATGAGCAGTTCCCCGTCTATGCCAAATATCCTGTATATGAGCGCCTCATCAGCAGCAGCAATCTGTCCCATGGTATATATCCCATATCTTTCAAGCCTGGCCGCACTGCCTCTCCCCACTCTCCAGAAGTCTGTTATCGGCTTGTGATCCCACAATTCGCACCGATATATCTCTTCATCCAGAAAACCTATTCCGTCTTTTGAATGTTTCGCCATAATATCGAGGGCTATCTTAGCCAGATAAAGATTGGTCCCTATACCGCATGCGGAAGGTATTCCTGTGGACTTTCTTATGTCCGCCATTATCCCGGCTGCCAGGGCTCTCGTGTCGGGACCATAAACATTTCTGTACCTGCCTGCATCTATAAACACTTCGTCAATGGAATATACATGTATATCATCTTTACTGAAATATTTAAGATATATGCCGTATATATCCGATGAATACTGCATATATAGCTGCATGCGGGGTCTTGCCTTGATATACCGGATGCCGTCAGGTATATCATACAGCCGGCACCGGCTTCTGATCCCCAGCTTCTTCATGGCAGGGGTGACTGCCAGGCAAATGGTCTTTTCACCTCTGTCCGGGTCTGCAACCGCCAGCATTGCCGTCATCGGATCAAGACCTCTCTCTACACATTCCACAGAGGCATAAAACGATTTAAGATCTATACATATATATCTGCCCTCCGTCATAAAAACCTCCGTTTGTTCTTTATGACAACATTATATACGAACATATGTTCTTTTGCAAGGGGCAAAAAATTCCAAAAGCCCGGAGGTTTATCGCCCCGGGCTTCCGGAATAAAAAGAAAAGTAGAGTTTTCTTTCTGAGTACATGTTTATTATACACTATTTGATCTGTAAATGCAATATGCCAATTTGACATATTTGGATTTTTTTTAAAAAATATTCCTCCCAGCGCATCATCAGCATTATTAAGTCGTTAATATTATATTTTCTTTTATTTTATGCCATTTTATCCATATTTTTAATATGCCAAATGTGCATAATTAAAAATATGAGATCAGAGCGCAATATTACGGAAATCTCCCGCAGCATGACTACAGGCCAGCGGCTGAGATATCTCCGAAAGATAAAGGGTTTTACTCAAATAAAAGTTCAAATGCTGACCGGTATCGACCAGTCTGATTATTCGAGGCTGGAAACCGACAGCAGATATCCCACTGTCGGCCAGGCAATATCCCTTGCCTTCATATTTGATACCAGTCTCGATTATATTTACGGTCTTACTGATGATCCAGCGCCTTATCCCCGGCCGTGATGCTGCGCTATCAACAGTACCGTCACTTGCCCTATGGCACTCCCCCTACGCATGAGCAATATCGGTAAATTCACTTATTTCTCTGCTGGTGGTGGCCAGATCATCCACGGAAAGACCGAACAAGTCCTTGTGGCCCGTTATCCTGGCAAATGTCTTTAATTCTTCCAATGACACATTGAGATAGTTGGCCACGCGCCTTGCGGCTATATCCACATCCAGACGCTTTCTCAGCTCAGGATCCTGGGTGGCAACTCCCACAGGACACATGCCGCTGCCGCATATCCTGTACTGCTGGCAGGCCATGGCGATCAGAGGCCCAGTGGCGACAGCTATGGCATCGGCTCCCATGGCTATGGCCTTGGCAAAGTCGCCGGACACTCTCAGCCCTCCGGTTATTATCAGGCTGATGTCTGAACCTACGCTGTCCAGATACTTTCTTGCTCTGTAGAGGGCATATATGGTCGGCACACTGGTAGAATCCCTCAGGATCTTTGGCGATGAGCCGGTGGCGCCTCCCCGTCCGTCTATAGTTATGAAATCCGGCTGAGCATATACGCAAAAGGCCAGATCTCTCTCTATGTGTCCGGCGGCGATCTTTATGCCGATCGGTCTGCCGTCCGATTCTTTCCGCAGGCGGCTTACCAGAGCTTTCATGTCCTCTTTTGTATCGATTCCCGGAAACCTGGACGGAGCGATAACATCCTCACCCATAGGTTTATTCCTTATCCTGCTTATCTCTTCCGTGACCTTTTCTCCCGGCAGATGTCCGCCCATGCCCGGCTTTGTCCCCTGGCCTATCTTTATCTCGATTGCGTCGGCATTGCGTAGGTTTTCTCTATTGACGCTGTACTTGTTGGCCACATATTCAAAGATGTATTTGTCTGCGGCTTCCATTTCTTCCGGCAGTATGCCGCCTTCTCCTGAGCACATGGCACTTGCCGCCATGGCCGTTCCCCTGGCCAGAGCGATCTTGGCTTCTCTGGAAAGGGCTCCGAAAGACATGTGGGAAACGAATACCGGGTTTTCAAGCACCAGAGGTTTCTTGGCATGTCTGCCTATGACCGTGCTGGTGCTCACAGGCTCGTCTTCGGCCAGCGGCATAGGGTCCAGCTGAGCTCCCATTATCAGTATGTCATCCCAGCTCGGCATCTTGAGATCAGTGGCCATGGCGGCGGAAACGGTCTTTCCCGTGACGGCCATCTGATGGATCTCCTCCATGTAGCGGCGGTCTTTGTCCTTCCTCACATATGCTTCCGGATAGTCCAGATCTTTTTCCGCCGGCTCGGTCTGTCGATCCGCGCCGTCAGAGGTCTCGGTCGTCTCCAGGGCAGCGGTCCCGGGCTCCTCCCGGGAGGCCGTCCCGGACGCCTCAGCCTCCTCTTCCACAGGCTGGAGCATGGAAGCAGGGGCCATGCAGACAGGGCAGTTGGTCAGTTCTGAAAATGGCTTTCCTTCTTTTTCTTCATCATATACATATCCACAGAGCAAACATTTGTATTTCATATGCGCACACCGGCATAAAGCCTTATCCTTTCCGGCCCGGAGGCCTTGTTTCTTTCAGTATAGCATTTCAAAAAATTATTCTCAATTATTTTTCCCCGCTGTCGGCCGAAAAATGATAAATAAGTTTTATCAAAGATAAAAAAACAGAATCAAAAAATTAGCACTCAACACTTGCGAGTGCTAATAATTTGTGGTAATATATAATTGTTCCGAGAGGGACATAAAAAATAACGCATAAAACCAAGATTAAAAATAAAAAGGAGCGATGAATCATGTTAATGCCTACAATTTTTACAAGAGATCTTTTTGATGATATGTTTGATCCTCGTTTTTACGGATACCAGAACAGTGACCTGATGAGGACCGATGTCAAGGAAACTGAATCCGGTTATGAAGTTTCCATCGACCTGCCGGGAGTAAAGAAAGACGATGTAAAAGCTGAACTGAAAGACGGTTACCTGACCATCAGCGCCACCGTAAATCAGGACAACGATGAAAAGGATTCTGAAGGCAAATACATCCGCAGAGAAAGGTTCAGCGGATCTTTCAACAGGAGCTTTTATGTGGGCGAAGATGTGACCCAGGAAGACATAAAGGCCAGGTTTGAAGACGGCACCCTGATGTTGACCGTGCCTAAGAAGGACAGCAAGCCGCAGGTTGAAGAAAAGAAATATATCGCCATAGAAGGTTAAGGAGGAACGAACATGTTGATGCCTACATTATTTGACCGTGATTTTTTCAATGACTTTTTCGATGATCCGTTTTTCGGCAGCAAAGATATGCAGAAAATGGAAAAGAAGATGAACAGCCGCAGAGCTCAGAACCTGATGAAGACAGATGTCAGAGAAACTGCGGACGCTTACGAGATGAAAGTTGAACTTCCGGGATTTAAGAAAGAAAATGTAAAGATCTCTCTTGAAAACGGCTATCTGACCATCTACGCTGAGAAAAACAGCGAAGAAGAAAAAGGCGGAAGGTTCATCCGCCGGGAGCGTTACTGCGGCGCATGCCAGCGCAGCTTCTATGTTGGCGATGAGATCCATGAGGACCAGATCAGAGCTGAATTCAGGCACGGGATCCTGAAGATCGATCTTCCTAAGAAAAAAGATGTCCCGGCAGTTGAAGAAACAAAATATATTTCAATCGAATAGTCAAAGCAGACTGACTCTTTTTCTCTTTGCGCAAGAGGAGCCGGCATTCCGGTTCCTCTTGCTTTTATATTGCAGTCCTTTTCCCTGGCCTTTACAAAGATTTGAATTGACACGAGTATCTCCCGGTGCTAAAGTTGAATGACCGGCAGGCAGGTCAGCCTGTCCATACACATCATTGCCAAAACATGTATCGCTGAAGGAGGCTGCTGAAAGGTCATGTCAAATAAAAACAACCATATGGGCAGCAGGAAAAGCTCACATACCAAATTTCGGTATGCAGTTTTCCTGGCCGCGGCCTTTTTTCTGATCTTCGGCTCCGGCATATTTCTCATCATAATGAACAACCAGGTTATCGCCATGGGCAGAGCAGGTTTCATAAGAGACGCAGCCTTCAGGATCTTTCTGGGCGTGGCGGCCGCAGCTGTATCCGTCATCTGTGCAAAAGATCTGTTCAAGGGAAAGCGGAGCGCAAAAGGTATATGCGGCCGGATCCTCGCTGTCCTCATCTGCCTTCCGGCAGCTTTCTTCCTTATCCGCCCCGTTGTCTTGGACATTCCTTATCTTAACGATCCACAGATCACATATATAAACCGCCTTGAATTTGATGACGACCTTACGGGAGACGGACCAGCCCGTTATTACCTGCGAGGAACGGGAATAGACGGGAGCAGTCACAGTTTTTCTGTAAACCGGGCAGAATATGATGCCGGGAAAAATCTGCGGTCTGAAAATCCCAGACTCCAGGCCAAAGTCACATACCTTCCTCACACAGATGTGGTCCTGTCACTCCGCTATATGCCGGCGCTGGATGAACAGTCTCAGAAGCTGTTCCCTCCGTCTGACGCCCTTCCCGATGACTGGAAAAGCTTTGCGCTTCAGATCAATGATAAGGTCTACACATTGCCTCTGCCGCTGTCGGTTTTCCTCAAAGACGGATGGAAAACAGACGAAGAAAGCTCCGGACTCATGCTGCCCGGAGCTGATGAACCTTATGAAAGTTACAGCAGTCAGAGTATCAGGCTTACCAATGAGCAAGGCCAGCGCATAAATGTGACCGTATATAACACAACGGAGCAGACCATCGGCATTTCCCATTGTACCGTAGGCTCCATCTATGCCATATATGGAAATCTTGACTTTGCCGGTACCCAGCTGCGCCTTCCAGGCGGGCTGATGCCAGGATGGTCCACCTGGGACGATGTATTGGAGCAATACGGTCAGCCTGACGAAAGGTTTGAAGGATACAGCCTGACTTACCGTGCCGGCAGCCCTTCTTCTGCTTATTGGAACCTGTACTTTGATGAATCTGGCTATCTGGATGGAGTCATGGTACGATGCCAGGCATATTCACGGGATCACTGACAGAGTTTCACCGGCTGAGTTCCTTGAGTATCTTTGCCATCTGCCGCAGCGGCTCGTTTCCTTCTTCTGCACGGTAATAAAGGCCCACGGAAAGGGGTTCGTGGCCGCTGATCTTATATTTTTCCAGCTTATCATCGTCTTTAACAAAGATTTCCGGAATGATCGCCGCACCAAATCCGGCCCTGGCCATTTCGACCGTTCCTTCTATGGAATCGCAGAAAAACAGCTCCGATGGACTTTTGTCCCCGGCTATCCTTTCCTGTATCCGCAGTATTTCGGGAACGCTTTCATCGCCACAGCAAAATATCAGCGGCAAGGCGCCTGCATCTTTTTCTTTGATCTCTCCTCCAGACACACATATCTTTGGAAAAGTTTTTCTGTCAAATGCACATATTATATTGCTCCGGCAGATTTCCCTGTATCGCAGTGTTTCTTTTTTATAGCTCAGATCCTCAAACCACAGACCGCCGTCTATGGCCCCTTCCTCGGTCCTGGTCGTTATCAAAGGCCCGGATACTGTCAGGATAGCCGGATTCAGATTTTCGTATGCGTCCCTGAGTTTTGCAAGGCCCTCACAGATAAGGGCGCTCATCAGTCCTGACGGACATCCCATGTTAAGAGGCATCCTCTCTCTTTCCTCCGGATTTTCAAAACGCTGGACTGCAGTTCTTGCTATGGCGACCATGCGCCTGGCATCATCAAGAAATTCTCTGCCTGCCTCCGTAAGCGTCACAGTTCTGGTGGTCCGGTGGAAAAGCTTTCCTCCCAGTTCATTTTCAAGGCTCTGTATCTGATGGCTGGCGGCGGGCTGTGAAATGCTGAGTTCTTCTGCCGCCTTGGCAAAACTCAGGTGATCTGCCACAGAAAGGAAACACTCAAGCTGCGATATGTTCATTTGCGCTCCTCCTTTTCTCTGAACCTGGCCCTGATCTGGGCCATCTGCTCCGGGATCTCCCCATCGCTCATCCTGTCTGGAGCGGCCGTTGTGCCTGCCTTTTTGGCTGTCTCATAATACCAGCATTTATACTGGATGATATCAAGTGTCTTTTGGAGTTCTTCCATCTGTTTTTCCACCTGCTCTTTTCTTTTGCGGAAAAGTTCCAGCCTGTCGTCTATCGTGCTGTCACCTTCTACGACCATGGCCATAAAGTTTCTTATATCCTTTATCTGCATTCCCGTGTCTTTCAGGCAGTTGATTATCTTTAAGGTTTCCAGATCCCCGTCGCTGAATATCCTGATGCCTCCTGCCGTTCTCTCTACAAAAGGCAGCAGTCCCTCTTTGTCGTAATATCTCAGGGTGGATGGAGCCACTCCCAGTTTCTCAGCCATCTGTCCGATGGTATAAGGCATTTTTTGCACCTCCCGGCTATTAAAGCTGACTTTAACTTATTATATGATTTCCGGCGGTTATCGTCAAGGCAGCATTACAGGACCGGTACATCTGAAATTGCATGGTCGGTACATCTGGGAGATTGCCTTTCATCGGTCAAAGAACATCAGCTTATCATATGGTATTGCAAAGTACATGCACTGCCTGTCATATATCATGCCTGCCATGTCCGGCTGCAAAGCGCAGCATATGGACTGTCCGCCCCTGGTTTTTCCCTTGGCGGTCATTCCATTAAGATCATCTATCACCCTGATCTTTTCCGGTTCCACAGGGCACAGCAGTATCATCCCATCAAGATCACGGTTTTTTCCTTCCCTTTCATCTTCATTTACTATCCTCACATCTCTGGCCCGGAACGCCACATGTCCGGGCCGCCGTCTGCAGCGATCCGGTACTTTTCCATCTGTATCTATGCCGTCAGCTCCGTCTGGTCCGGCCGCTGCATAAGGTATCTGTACTCCCCATGCCTCAGCCAGCAGGCTGCCGGAACCATCATCATGCAAGGCGGAAATGTTTTCGCAACCGGTCAGCCGTGCCGCAGCCAGAGAGGCCGGATAAGCAAACAACTCCTTTTTTTCTTGTATACATGTCAGCCTGCCCTCTTCCAAAACGGCTATCCTGTCTGAAAGCCTGTATATCTCTTCCCTGTCGTGGGATACCAGCAGTGCCTGGCCTCCGCACTGTCCGATGGCCCTGACCAGTTCTTCTTCCATACCGGATTTAAGATAACTGTCCAGAGCTGACAAGGGTTCGTCCAGCATGATGAGCTTAGGTTCGGCAGCCAGCATCCTGGCAATGGCCGTCCTCTGTTTTTCCCCTCCGGAAAGCTGATGAGGCCGCAGATCTTCTTTTCCTCTGAGATAAAATCTGTCTATATACTCCCTGGCATTTTTTTCTGAACCGCAGCTTATGTTTTCCATGACTGTCATGTGCGGAAACAGGGCATGATCCTGAAACAGATATCCGATCCTCCGTTTTTGAGGCGGCAGATCGATCCCGGCCGCCGAGTCGAACAGCACTCTTCCGCCGAGAGTCACCACACCCCTGTCTGGCTTTTCGATTCCTGCTATACATTTCAATGTCATGCTCTTGCCGCTTCCTGACGAACCCAGTACTGCAAATACTTCGCCGTCCGTATCAAAACTGACTTTCAGGCGAAAGCTGTGAAGATCCTTTTCTATATCCACATGGAGCTTCATATTTTCTTCCTCCTGTTCTGCCTGTCATTCCAAAGGTTCATCAATATCATCACGCCAAAGGACATAGCCATTATCACAGCTACCCACACATAGGCCTTTTCACGGTTTCCGCCCTGCATGGCCGTATATATGGCTATGGACATGGTCTGGGTCCGGCCGGGGATATTTCCTGCCAGCATCATGGTAGCTCCGAATTCTCCCAGAGCCCGCGCAAAAGACAAGATGGCCGCCGCAGCTATGCCGGGTCTTGACATGGGCAGGAGTATCTTGAAGAATATCCTGCTTTCTGACATGCCAAGGGTCCTGCCTGCGTTTATTAAATTTTCATCAACCTGTTCCAATGCGCCCCTTGCGGTCCTGTACATTATGGGAAAGGATACAGCCGCCGCGGCGATGACGGCTCCCTGCCATGTAAATACAACGCTCATTCCAATGGAGGCAAGTAAACCGCCCAGCATTCCGTTGGTCCCGAATATCATCAGCAGGAAAAATCCCACCACAGTCGGAGGCAGTACCATAGGCAGGGAAAAGAGTCCGTCTACGATACCTTTTCCTCTTTTCATGAGCATCACAAGACGGGCGGCAGCCAGTCCGGCTGCAAATGTAATGGCTGTAGCACATGCAGCCACCTTGATCGATATCCAAAATGGTGAAAAATCCATGGTCAAAGCACCGTAAATCCGTATTTTTCAAAGATCTCGGCAGCTTCATCACTCTGCAGGAATTCAAGAAAAGAAGCCGCTGCATCCTGTTCCTGGGAAGCCGCAACTATGCCTGCCGGATAGATGACCGGCTGATGTGTATCGGCAGGTGCCTCGCATATTATCTCTATGCCTTCTCCTGTATAAGCATCGGTGGCATAGACAACTCCGCAGTCAACCTCTCCTGATTCGACCCAGGATAATACCGTCCTTACATCAGACCCAAAATTCGCTTTGGCTCTCACCTGATCCCAGATTCCCAGATCCGTGAATATCTCTTCTGAATACTGTCCCACCGGAACGCTTGATACTTCTCCTATTCCGATGATATCTGCCTTGAGAACATCCTCAAACGACTCGATGCCCGCCGGATTGCCCTGGGGAACTATGAGCACCACCTTATTTTCCAGAAGATCTGTAACAGAACTGCTGACCATCAGGCCCTGTTCCAGCAGGGCGTCCATCTGGGTCTGAGCTGCAGAAATGAACATGTCCGCAGGAGCTCCCTCCTCTATCTGTGCCTGAAGAGCGCCTGAACCTCCAAAAGAAAATGTAAGGGTGACATTTTCAGTTTCTGCTTCATAAACAGATTTGAGATCTTCGCATACATCAGTCAGAGAAGCAGCAGCCAATATGGTCAGTTCCGTTTCTTCATTTACGCTGTCTCCGTTCTGACTGCCGCAGCCTGTGGCTGCGATCAGTAATGTCATTGTCAATATCAATAATACGCCTATGGTTTTCTTTTTCATATCGTACCTACTTTCCAAATCCGCAGTCCGGAAATACACAGGTTTCGCAGTTTAAGCACAGTCCTCCCTGGCCATAGCCTGCGATATCGTCTATGTTGTCACCTGCCAGCACCCTCGGTAATATCAAGTCGAAAATGGTCCTTCTGGAATACATGACGCAGCCGGGAAGCCCCATGACCGGTATTCTCCTTGCGGCTCCATCTGCCGGGCTGACATCTGCTGCAGCATGCCCGCCATGGCGGCCTCTGTCTCCGTCTGCGTTATAATATGCCAGCAGGAACATGGCTCCCGGAAGCACCGGAGCTCCATATGTGACGATCTCAGCGCCCAGGGATTTTATGGCCCCCGGCGTCCTGTCGTCCGGGTCCACGCTCATGCCGCCGGTGCACAGTATCATTTCGGCTCCATCGTCAGCGGCTTTCCGTATCGCCCGGATTATGGACTCCATATCATCGCTTACTATCTGCCTGCTCATCACAGGAACATCGTACTCTTTGAGCTTGGCTTCCACTGCCGGCCCAAAGGCATCCTCTATCCTGCCTTTGGCCACTTCGCTGCCTGTGACCACCACGGCAGTGCGTGGCTTGCCCATCGGCATCAGCTTTAGGATAGGACCTCCGCCCAGGTCACGGCACACCTGCCGTGCCTGTTTCATCTTTTCTTCTTCTATGACCAGCGGGATGACTCTCATGGCGCCGGCAGTCTGCCCCTTCTTTACCGGGAAATTGCCGTGGCGGGTGGCGATCATCATTTCTCCCAGTCCGTTTACTGCCCGCAGCTTTTTATCATCTACCTTAAGGAGTCCATCCGCAGCCGCTTTTATTTCTATCTTGCCTTCTCTTGGCTGTCCGGATATGACCAGTCCGTCTCCAAGGCACAGATCCGCCAGGAGATATGCTGCTTCATCCTCGTGGAGGATCCCCTCTTTTCTTTCCCATACATAGAGATTTTCTTTACCCAGAGAAAGGAGCACGGGTATATCTTCTGCGGTAACTATATGGCCTTTTCTGAAAGCCGTCCCTTTGAACCTGCCCGGAATTATCTGCGTTATGTCGTGGCAGAGGACATGGCCTGCCGCTTCTTCCGTTTTTATGTACTTCATCATAACTGCTCCAAGTCAAAATATTTTTTTATCATAGAAAAAATCCCCTCTGTGTCATCCCGGTCCAACACCGGTATTTTTTCACTGTACGGGGATTTCTTGTCTTTGGCTGTATCGGAGGCTATAAGGATCAGCGTTGCCGGATCGGCCATCAGCGGCGATCCGGGCCTTGCCATTTCTATCTTTGGGTAAGGGGAATTTTTGAGTCCTTCAAATATGACCACATCAAGTCCGCGGCAAAATGCCAGCATTTCTTCCGGTCCTGCCGGTCCATTGCAGTTGACGGAAAACCTGCCGCCGGAAAAAATTGCCGAGACTTTTGCCCCTGCCTGTGAAAACCTGAAACTGTCTGTCCCTTCATGGTCCATATCATATTCATGGCCATCGTGCTTGATCGTGCCTACCGAATAGCCTTCTCTGATAAATTCGTTTATCAGCCTTATTATCAGCCCTGTTTTTCCTGTATTTTTCGGGCCGCTGACACAGAAAACCACCTGCGGTTTTTGGGTTTTGGCAGGTTTTCTGATGTTATTGTTTCTGATGACCTTCTTGTCAAAAGTAGTAAAGCTAAGATCTATAAACTTGGTCCTGACATGCCTGAGCAGGTGTATAAGCTTGAAATCGCCGTTTTCGAGAGCTTTCTCGATAAACGGCAGCACTGCTTTGGAATAAATAGCACAGAGAGGCTGTATATGCTTTTCGTCAGTCAGGCAATAGCAGTCATAGTCAGAAGAAATGTACCCAGCCATGTAGCGTACCAGCTCTCCGGTAACCATGGGCATGTCTGCACCGCACACAAATACCAGATCTGTCTCTGCGTTGCTTATGACATTATAAAGGCCTTCAAGGAGAGAACAGTCCTGAAAAACTCTTTCTGCCAGATCTTCATAATCATTTTTTGCGGATGCAGAGATCATGACCTCTCCTATGGAGGACAGTTCCTCCGCCAGTTTTCTCACAACATACCTGTTGCCTGCCTTCGCTTTAGCCTGATTTATCCCGCTGCTGCGGTTTCCGGCCAGTATTCCGACAGAAAGGTTTGTCTTTTCGCTCATCTTACATACCTTTTATGTATCTTATCTTCACCGTATCTCCGGGTTTTACGGATCTTCCTGCTTCCAGATCTATAAAACAGTTGCATCCGTCCATATTGCCTATGACCGATGACGAATGCACCTTTGCCGGCAGGAATACCCTGCCATCCTTACCCATGGCCCTGATAAGCCGCCTGTGACTGTTTACCTTGTCATACCGGTCTGCGAGCAACGCCTCTGCCTGCTGCGGCAGCATATCCCTGCATCCTGTCATCCTTGCCATGGCTTCCCAGAAATATACCTCAAAGTTGGCCAGAGCTGCATAAGGATTGCCCGAAAGACTCAGGATCACCTTGTCATTTATCCTTGATGCCATTGTCGGTGTACCAGGCTGTATATCAGCTCCCCGAAAAAGCAGGTCTGCCCCCATTTTCTGCATCAGGGCCGGTATAAAATCTTTTTCTCCTACAGATATGGCTCCGGTGGTAATGATAAAGTCTGCTTCTGACAGCGCCTTTTGCAGCAGTCTTTCCGCAGTTTCGGCATCATCGCCGCAGATATGCGGCCCTGAAACCTTGATCCCCTGCTGGCTGGCAGCTCCGGATATCATATATCCGATGCTGTCATATATCTTTCCCGGCTGTATCGCCTGCCCCGGTCTTAGCAGCTCACTTCCGGTGACTATCACTGTTATCCGGGGCCGTCTGACAACATTGATGCGGCTTTTTCCGGCCGCTGCCAGAAGTCCCATATGGATAGGCCTTATCAGAGTACCGCCGGCCACCGCTATATGGCCTGCTGCCATGTTTTCACCTATCTTGCAGTAGTTTTCATATGGTTTGACCGTACATCGGATTTCTACCGAAACCTCCCCCATATCCGTGTCTTCCTGCTTCACCACTGCGTCGTAGCCATCGGGGATGTATGCGCCCGTCATCACTCTGACTGCTGTGCCCGGCTCATAAGTCAGTTCCCGGTATTCCCCGGCCAGCAGCTTGCCGGCTACTCTGAGGACGACCCGTGTTTTCCCGTCAGTATCCGCCGGGGCATGTTTTGCCGCACGATCCTGAATATCTGCGGCCCTGACCGCATAACCGTCCATGGCCGAACGGGCAAAAGACGGCACGGGGCTTTCCGCAATGCAGTCCTCTGCACTGATCCGTCCAAGGCTGTCTATGATGTCTACGGTCTGCTCATCGGTTATGGGCCGGATTGCTGCCAGCATTTTTTCCAGAGCTTGTTCTACGGTCATCATATCTTCGTCTCCATATAAAAATCCATGGCGGTGCCGCTGTCTCTTGCCAGTATGCCCTTTGGCATCCTGAGGAGGCTGACCGTCACATATATGTCTCCGGCGGCTCCCGTCACATTGAGTATCTGCACTGCATACAGATACCAGAAATACCGTCCGTCAATATCTCCAAGGAGCATTGCAAGCACTATGGTCCAGATCACCAGCGGCGCCAGAGCGATCACCATATAAGGCCCCCTGGCTATGAAGCTGTCACTTCTTGCGTATGCCATGAAATATCTGCTGTCGAACCCGAAGCTGCCTCTTTCTCCAGTAAACAGCCGGATAAATATACCGTGAGTCCATTCGTGGAGGAATATATATACTACCATTCCGACGATGGCCGCGGCTATACAGAACAGGATCTTTCCCGGCGGCATGTCAAAAGATCGTCCTATGGGATGAACAAACAGCATTGGCACGATAAGAGCCAATGCTGCCGCTATTCCCCAAAGACTCACTGCTTTCTGGGCTTGGCGGTCCTTAGTAAGATCTATTCTTTTGTAAAGTTCATATCCCTCCGGCAGGGATGAAAATGCAATTTTTTTCATCTGAGGGCGTCCATGACTGCCTGAGCCATTTTGTCCTTGTCGCATACGCCTTTATGGAGCACCGGCTTTTTGTCCAGATCCTTCAGCCCTGACGGCACTTCAACTCCTGTATAATGATAAAGCGCTCTCACATAGTCAAAGCCTGTAGGTTCGTCTGAAGAACCGGTCATCATCCTGACTTTTCCGCTGCCGATGCCAAGGGCTCCTGCCACATTTTCTGCAAATTTGTAGGCGCTGGCTGTCGATGCTATGACCGTCGGGGTCCTGTCGCCTGTTTCTGCCACATAGTCCTCATATACTTTGTAGGCTACAGCCGTATGGGTGTCTACCAGATATTTATCTCCTGACCATAGCTTGGCTATGGTCTTGCCTGTCTGCTCCTCGTCGCAGAAACCGCCGTAGAAATCTTTGAGCCCTTCTCTTACCTTAGGCGAAACTTCGTAGACTTTTTCCCTGTCCAGAGCTTCCATCCAGTTCTTCACCGCCTGTCCGTCCCTGTCCTCCAGCAGATAGAGGAGTCTTTCCAGATTGCTTGAAATCAATATATCCATGGACGGCGAACTGGTCAGGTGGAACTGCCGCCTTGCATCATAAACGCCTGTGCGGATGAAGTCGGTAAGGACATTGTTCTCGTTGGAAGCGCAGATGAGCCTGCCTGTCGGTATACCCATCTTTCCGGCCAGATAAGCGGCCAGGATATTTCCGAAGTTGCCTGTAGGCACGACAATGTTCATGGCTTCTCCGTCCTTGAGGGCGCCTTCTTCCAGCAGTTTTACATATGCATAAACATAATATGCGACCTGCGGCACCAGCCGGCCTATGTTGATGGAATTGGCCGATGACAGCTTTATCCCCTGCCGGGCCAGTTCTGCGGCCATATTATCGTCGGCGAATATCTTCTTAACGCCTGTCTGGGCATCGTCAAAATTACCTCTGATGGCTATGACATGGGTGTTGGCCCCTTCCTGGGATACCATCTGCCTTTCCTGAACCTGGCTCACGCCGTTCTGAGGGTAGAAAACGATTATCTCTGTTCCGTCAACTCCTGCAAAGCCTTCGAGGGCAGCTTTTCCCGTGTCACCGGATGTGGCGGTCAGTATGCAGATCTTGTTTTTTTCGCCTTCTTTGCGGCAGGATGTGGTCATCAGATAAGGCAGTATTGAAAGGGCCATATCTTTGAAAGCCGCCGTGCGTCCGTGATAGAGCTCCAGGAACCAGGCCCCGGCCGCCTTTTTGACAGGGACTATGTCATCCGCCTCGAACTTGCTGTCATAGGCTCCGTCCACGCAGGCTCTCAGCTCCTCGTCTGTAAAGTCATCAAAAAAGGCGTGCATGATCTCAAAAGCGATCTGCCGGTAGCTCATGCCTTTCATTTCCTCCGGCTTCAGCGGCAGGGCCGGTATGCTTTCAGGTACATAAAGGCCTCTGTCCTCAGCCATGCCCCGGATTATGGCCTGAGTACTGCTCTGCTTCTGTTTGCTTCCTCTCGTGCTTTCGTAATTCATCGTCTATACTCCTTGCTCCTGTGTTGGTTCATCTGTATGTCGGCCGGATCTTATCCGCCTTACGGTGTCGGCGAAATTTTCGTGCCGCACACCTTTTACATCGAATTTCAGTATGCGGAAAGTGTATTCCATTATGGTCCCTATGCCAAAGACCGCTATGATGGTCCCTATGCCTACCTTGGCGCCCATGAGCCATCCAAGGAGCAGGACAGTACCCTCAAGTATGCCTCTGACAAGACCGATGGGAAGTCTTGAAAACCTCTTGCCCATTGCGACCATAAGGGCATCTCTGGGGCCGCAGCCCATGGCGGCTCCAATGTAGAAATAGCTGCCAAGGCATATGACCACCTGCCCCGCAAAGAGCATTGCCACCCCTGCGGCGAAGTTATCCAGCATCGGCAGCAGGCCCAGATAATTGCACAGGTCTACGACCTTTCCTATGAGGATGGCGTTGATGATGGTGCCGAAGCCTATCTTTTCTTTCAGCAGAAAGTCGATGATTATGATCAGGAAACCGGTATATACTACGACATTTCCATACATTATCCCGGTCTTGTACGAGATGCCCATGCTGAAAGCATCCCACGGGGCCAGACCCACATTGGCCTGTATACTCATATATGACCCCAGTCCGTAAAGGACCAGTCCGAATATAAGTCTGATTGTGCGCCCCGTATACTCTTTTATCATCGTGCTCCTGCCATCCTCCAGATCATACTATATATCAGTTTACAATGTCAGACGGTGATTTGTCAAGAAGCGGCAGGCGTGGGGAGAGGGTGAACGGCGGGGCAGGCTGCAGCGTCCAAAGGTGCAGCCCGCAGCGGGTCAAAGCGCAAGGCTGCAGCGGCTGCGAGACTGTATGAGCCGGTGCGCAGCAGGCTATATATAGGCTGCATCAAGGAATATCCACCTATTTGCCCCGTTTTTCCCCTTTAAGGGGGGGACACACTCCACCCATATTCTTTGTTTTTTAAATTTCAGGGGGAATGAAGCAAAGGTAAAATGGGCATGTACCTCCAATTTTGACAATTATAGTTGTCACACTCCTTATCTAAAGAGATTTTTTCTCCCCCCCAAATTCATTTTATTTGGCAATATAGGTGGAACCGTTCCCCCTGAAAAACCCTTATCTGCCAATTCCGGTGTAGTCACTCCCCCTCAAACAATTAAACCTCAGAATACAGGGGGAGATACCCTTTCCTCTTGGCGGCCGGAGCTTATATGATCTCTGCGCCATTTAAGATCAGAGCGCACATGTCCTGTGCGCTCCTCACATCTATTCTGTTTTCTCATATGTGCCGGTCTTATCATATCTTTGCCATTTTGATATAAGTATGATCATACTTGCAACAATTCCTACCTGAATAAATATCGACACAAGCCCGGCCACATTGTTCAGAGCTTTCAGCCCGTCTATTCCTATCAGAGTTGCTATTATGTAAGCTATTGCAGCCGCCAGCACACCCCATATGATCTTTTGGTAATTAGGAGCGCTGGTCGGATCTTCCAGGGTGATGTTCTTGGTCGCAAGGCCTGCCATTACCGACACATTGGCGTTGGCCGATGTGACAAAGGAAACCAGTATTATCACCAGATACAAGATAGCAAAGATCATGCCCAGCGGCAGGCTTTCCAGCATCCCATAAGGGATGGCGCCCATACCGTCCTTGAGGGAGACAGCAACCAGATCTACGACTTCGTGCATTTGCCTTTCAATGGCCGTACCGCTTATTATCAGTACCCACAGACCGCCGAAACCGCCGCAGAGCAGCAGGTTTACGGCGATGGTCTGTCTTATGGTCCTGCCGTAAGAGATACTGCCCAGGAACAGACCTAAGGTAGGAGTCCAGCAGAAATAGCTGGTCCAGTAAAATGTGGTCCATGACTGAGGCCAGTTAGTATCGTGGGCTGCGCCTGTTACCATCGACCTGTCAAAGATATGGGTAAGAAATGAAACAAAGCCTTCTGTCCCGAGATTAAGCAGATAGGCTGTCGGACCGAGGATCAGCAGGCCGCCCAGCAATATAGCATAACCATATACATTCCAGTCAGCCAGCACTTTCATGCCTTTTTTCAGGCCCAGGATCGCGCTGCCTACATACAAGATGACAAGCACGACCGTAATGATGAGCATCGTAAAGTTGGTACTTTCTATGCCCGTTGTAAATTCCAGGCCGTAGTTCAGGCTGAGTAGCATAGTCCCCAGGGAAGCGGCTATAGCTATGGTTATGGCAAAGAGCACGATACCGTCAACTATGGCGCTGGTCTTTTCGCCGTTGAACCTCCCCAGTACAGGCGACAGCTGGGTCGTAACGCTGTAGCTCCCTTTGGCGTTATAGTACATGAATCCGAAAGCGACCGCAGCTATGGTCATTATGCCGTAAGGCAGAAAGCTCCAGTGCATGAACATGGTCTCCATAGCAAACAGAGCCGCGTCACCCGACATGGGCTCATAGCCGGTAATGGCCGACGCCGGATCCTGCAGATGATATATTGGTTCTGCCGGTCCCCATAAAAGAAGGCCTGCCGCTAGAGTAGAAGTGAGGGAAATCGTGAACCAGCTGAAGTTGGACAGCTTCGGCTTTGCGTCTTTGCCGCCGATGCGCACATTGCCAAATTTGGACAGCATTGCCCACAGGCATACTGCAAGACATAACACCGTGAGCACATTGGCAAACCATCCCATATTGTTCAGGAACAAGCTGTTGAGCGTATTGAATATGGTCAGGAATGCGTCAGGATTGACAAAATCCAGTATTATGGCGCCGGCGATAAGGATAAATGCCGGCCAGAACGCCAGATGTTTCAGGTCTTAAACATTTTTCTCCTCCTTTTCTCTAAATGCTGTTGATTATGGTCTCTATGACTGCAGGTGTTTTTATTTCCACATCCGGCAGATATACTCTTTCTGTGGCCGTATGAAAGTCCTTTCCTGCCGGCCCGCATATTATGGACGGTACGGTGATCCGGGCAATGTCTTCAAACGGTATGTCATACAGTTCTTTAGGTGTCACCATGTTTTTCATGGCTTCTATGTCCTGGTCTACTTCCGTACACGATGTGTAACTGTTGTCAGACAGGCCCATGGTATATGGGACGATGTCTATACCCATGCCAAACCGCTTGTCCAGCAGCTCTGCTACTCGATCTATCATCGCCTGCCTGTCGAAGTCTTTAAGATAATGATTATTTACAGGCGGCACATATGGCGGAAGGAGCCCTATGACGATCAGCGGCTCCTTTATATTGGCCATTTCGATCACTCTCTCCATAATGTCGAACCCGGCCGTCTGGATCAGTTTGCTCCCGCTGTTTACTGCGTCTGTCTCCTGCCTGAAAAGTTCATCCTTCTTCTTTTCAAAATCGGCTACTTTTCTGCGGCATATATCCTCTAATTCGGCAAAGGTCATGACCTCTATCTTAAAGTTCACTCTGCCCTCTTTAGATCCGCCGGCTGCTTCATAGTTCCTGTTATATTTTTCTATTGTATTCTCCGCTGCCGTGCGGCATAGTTCTTTGAGTTTCATTACCATTTCCGGCATGCTCTTGTTTTTTGTCAGCGGTATATGGGCATATATCTCCGTATAATTAGGCAATGATACATCATACTCATTTTTGGAATCTTTCATATAAAGGACCGCCGGCGGCGGTGTGCTCTGTCCAAACTCGCTGCAGCAGAAATCAGCATTGAAATCCAAAAGTCCGGCCACATTGGCTGCCAGCAAAGCGCTGTTAAGTCCGTTCATGATATTTCCCACATGGCTCTGGGTCCCTTTTACCACGATACCAGGCAGCATTTTCCCTATGGATCCGTCCACATATACATATTTGTTCGGATCGCTCCTGAGCATAGGTTCCGGGTTGAGCAAGAATTTGTAGTCGAGCCCGAACCTGTCCTTCAGTTCCTTGAGCAGTATGACAGCCTGCTTGA
The DNA here is from genome assembly GCA_900542565.1 of uncultured Eubacteriales bacterium. GTDB lineage: Bacteria > Bacillota > Clostridia > Peptostreptococcales > Anaerovoracaceae > Fimisoma > Fimisoma avicola. Next base: position 21,376 of record UQOC01000017.1, read on the forward strand.
TGCCTTCTGCCTGATGTTCTTCATCGTGGACAGCCACAAAGAGGATGTTCAGATCTTCTTTGAGCCCTTCTTGGGCATATTTGAACAGCTCGCATATTATACAGGCGTCCCCGGCTTTCATATCGGCTGTTCCCCGTCCGAAACACCAGTCGGGGCTTTTCAGGTCGTCAAGTACTTCGCCTGTATAAGCCTGTTTGAGCATTTCCTCTTTGAGCCTGTCCGGCTGCAGGGCAAAAGGCTTCAATGTACCGTAGCTTTCAATTTCAACGCAGTCCATATGACCTGTCAGTATAATGGTCCTGTCTGTATTTCCCCGGCGCAGAGCCCATGGGATAAGGCGGCCTATCACATCTCCCCCATCATAAAGGCCGCACAGATCTGGATGTTCTTTCCAATAATCCTGTTCCTGTATCAGCTCAAAAATATGTCTGCTGATCTGGATCTCCTGCGCAGTAAAAGAATCGCTCTGAATGGAGACCAGGTCGTATAGCAGTTCTTTGGGAGTCCATTTCCTTGACATTTTTCCCTCCTAAAATACTATGATGACTTTCAGGTACTCATCCGGATTATCATGGAGCGCGTCAAAATATTCTGGAGCCTGATCCAATGCGATCTTTCTGGTTATCAGTCCGTCAGTACGGAGCTTTCCACACGAAAGCATCTCAGCTGTTTTTTCAAACTCCCTGTGGGTGTAGTTCATGGAACCTATTATGGTCCTCTGATAAGTCACCACCTGATGCATGTCTATGGTGATTTCGTGCTGGGATACTCCTACCCATACGGCCGTACCGTTCTTTTTGAGCGCCCTGATGGACTGGTTAGCTGTCACCTCCCTCCCGACTGCTTCAAATGCTACATCGCACATGTCTGACCCTGTACCACGGCTGATCTGGGCTTCAAAATCGCCTTTCTGCGGATTGACGAGCACATCTGCGCCTCTTTTCCCCGCTCGCTCAAGCCTTATGTCACTCAGGTCGGAAACGATGATCTTAGCCGGATTTTTTGTTTTTACCATTTCGAGTATGCAAAGACCGATCATTCCGGCTCCGATGATCAGGACTGTCTTGCCCTCATAAGATCTGACCTTCTCCACAGCCGAATATGCTACGGCAAAAGGTTCAGTAAGGGCACCTATTTCAAAAGAACAGCCCTCTCCCATCGGGATAAGCTGTTCTTCTGAAACGCAAATATATTCGGCCATGGCACCCTGGACATCCATGACGCCCAGCAGTTTTCTGTCAGGACACAGGTTATTGTTTCCTTCCACGCAAAAAACGCAGCTTCCGCAGGAACTGATGGGCTGTATTACTACAGACTGCCCTGTTTTAACTTTCGACACGCCCGCGCCAAGAGACGCAACTTGTCCCGAAAACTCATGGCCCATGGCATAACCCGGCAGTCTCCTGCCTGTAATTCCCAAGTACCCGTGGACATCCGATCCGCATATGCCGCAGGCTTTTACTTTTATCAGGACCTCTCCCTCTTTCGGAACAGGGACAGGCCTTTCTTCGATCCTTAGCTTTTTCTCACCTTCATATATAAGAGCCTTCATTTTATGGCCTCCTTTGCTCCTATTTTCCGTAACAGCTTATCTGTCTGTTCCAGGTTGATTTTTATAACAGATGCCTGATGGTCCTGACTATAGCTGCAGCTGATATCCCGTGGCGCTCTGCCAGCTGGTCTTCTTTCATCCCCTCGCAGAAAACATCTTCTATCCCCAGCCGTATCACTGCCGGCGCCGGAGTGCGGGCGGAAACAGCCTGACATACCACATCTCCCAGTCCTCCGATCACATTGTGGTTATCCAGGGTAACGATGATATCATGGTCTTTGGCTGTCTCAATGAGCAGATCATCGTCAGCAGGCTTGAGCTGACCCATGTGGATATGGGTAACATAGACGCCGCTTTCTCTGAGTATCTTCACCGCTTCCGCCGCTCTTTGGGTGGTGATCCCGCTGGAGATCACTGCGATCCGCTTATGGCCGGCTGACTGCCGGCAAGTCCCGCTCCCATTGACCGCTGACAGGACATGGCCTTTTCCAAGGCCGAATTCTGTCCCCGGCTCAAAGATACAGTGCAGCGGCCCCTTGGGGATCCTTATGTAGACAGGGCCGTCAATGCGGGCGGCTTCTCCTATGGCCCATGAAAATTCTGCTCCGTCTGCCGGCTCCATAACTTTCATTCCAGGCATGGCTCTGAACATGGCTATATCTGTCAGAGAAATATGGGTGCCGCCGTTTATGGCGCTTGTTATCCCGGCATATGTGCCTATAAGTTTTACATTCAGCTGGTTATAACATACGGTGTCAAGGCACTGGTCGCTGGCTCTTGTTCCTAAGAATTGAGAAAATGCAGAAATAAATACGGTTTTTCCCATGGCCGCCAGTCCTGCCGCCACAGCCACCGCATTCTGTTCGGCGATCCCGGCATTGACATAGCGGTCAGGAAAGTCGTCCCTTATGCATTCAGTCCCGGCGATACGCATAAGATCCGCATCAACAGCGATTATACCGTCCTTTTCTCCCATAAGGCGATGGAGAGTCTGTCCGTATATCTTCTTCACATCCTGTACTGCGGTCATAAAATGTCACCTCCAAGCTCTGAAATGTCAATGCCCAGCTGCCGGCATCCGTCCCGAAGTTCTTCTTCATTGCAATTTCCGCTGTGCCAGTTTATCTGGTTTTCCATAAAGGAAATGCCTTTTCCCTTTACGGTGCGGAAAATTATCATCTTTGGTCTGCCGTTTTTATTGCCGGAAAACCTGTATGCCTTGCCGATCGACTCAAAATCATGGCCGTCAGCCTCCTGCACATCCCAGCCGAAGGCCTTCCACTTTTCGGCCATGCTTTCCATAGGCATTATGTCCCGGCTCATACCGTCGAATTGAAGGCCGTTGGAGTCAACAGCAGCTATCAGATTGTCCAGGCCGTATTTGGATGCAAACATGGCCGCTTCCCATACCTGACCTTCATTGCACTCACCGTCTCCCAGCAAGGTGAACACCCTTATGCCGCTGCCGTCTCTCTTGGCGGCCAGAGCCATTCCGCAGGCAACGGAAAGGCCCTGACCCAGCGAACCTGTAGAAACATCTACCCCCGGAACTCTGTGCTTATCTGCATGTTTCGGCAGCATGACCCCGTTGTCATATGACCACAGCCGCTCCGGAGGGAAAAAACCTCTCTCGGCCAACACGCTGTACAATCCGAACCCGCCATGCCCCTTTGAAAGGATAAACCTGTCCCGGCCTTCCCATTCAGGCTGCTCTGGCCTTATATTCATTTCTTCAAAATACAGATATGTAAGGATATCTATTTCAGAAAGGCATGCGCCGAAATGACCTCCGCCCAGTCTGTGCAGCGCAATGAACAGATTTCTCCGGGCAGCCAGGGCTGTCTTCTCCAATATCTTATCCATTCGTATCACCTCCGGTCATTTTCCATGGGCTTCAAGCCAGTTGACCGCACAGCTGGCATAGATGGCAGCTCCATATTTAAAGGCTTTTTCGTCAAGCACCATATCAGGACTGTGGAGCGGTTTGCTCCCAGGCTTTCCGGCACCGATATATACCAGCATTCCCGGAGCTTTTTCCGTAAAGTATCCGAAATCTTCCGTCCCTGCTGAGCAGGCTACTTCAGCTACATTTTCTTCTCCTACTATGCCGCTTACAGCCGGGAGCAGCAGATCGCAGATGTCCGGATCCGAATAAGTGGACGGCGTATGGAATTCAACCATTTCATATTCGCCGCGCCACATTTTTATGGTGCAGTCTATGATCTCCAGCACCCGCCGGAGCATGTGCTGTCTGACTTCTGTGTTGAAAGTCCTCACGCCAACTGCAAGCTCAGCCGTATCAGGTATCACATTGGACGCGGTCCCTCCTCCGGCCTTGCCCACTGTAAGGGCTACGGTCTGCCTTGGATCGGTCTCTCGTCCGGCAAGGAGATTGAGGGCTGTATATAGCTGATTGGCGATAAACAGAGGGTCTATGCACAGGTGTGGAGTGGAACTGTGTCCGCCCTTACCTCGTATCTTCACCATGAATGTGTCCATGGCAGCCGACATGATACCGGAAGTGTATACAACCTTTCCTGTTTCCGTCTGCGGGTCAACATGTATGGCAAAGGCAGCGTCAACCTTCGGATCTTCCATTACTCCTGCCTCTGTCATGAGCCGCGCTCCGCACCCGCATTCTTCTCCGGGCTGGAACATGAGCTTGACGGTGCCTTTAAGTTCCCCTTCCCTGTCTTTGAGCAACTTTGCGGCTCCAAGAAGCATGGCGGCATGGGAATCATGACCGCACATATGGGCCTTTCCCTGTGTTGCAGATGCAAAATCCACCAGCCCGGCCGTTTCCGTCATTGGCAGGGCATCCATATCAGCTCTCAATAATATGCAGGGACTGCCGTGACCGATGGTCGCTGTCACCCCTGTGGAGACTTTCATATCTTCATACCCTGCCGCCAGAAAGTTGTCTCTTGTCCGGCGGTCTACGGCGCCTCCCACAAGCCGGGAGGCTATGCCCATCTGCCCGAGACGCTGCCTGATATAATCGGCAGTGTCGGGCAGATAAAAGCCAACCTCAGGATGTTGATGGATATGTCGTCTGTCTTTTATGATGTCGTTTTCGATCTTTTCAGCTTCGGCCAGGAGGGAGGCCGCGCCTTCATTTAACTTCTTATCCATTTATTTTCCCACTTCGTCGAAAGGTATATAGTCAAAATCAAAGCCAAAATATCTCGGACTGAAGACTTTCAGCGCTTCTTCGGTCAGATATTTATCGTGTATAGGCGATACCACTATGCCCACCCTCAAGCCGTCTTTGATATGAGAATTGAGGACAGGCTGACCTTCGTCCAGATCTATAAGGGTGATCAGGTCAGGGCTCGAGGCAAAGGGCTCATCGTTTTTCCAGAGGATGTGGTTCTCGTTTTTGAACCATATCTTGTATTCGTCGTCTCCGGCGTCTATCTTGTAAGTGCCCCAGTAATATCCGTCCTTATCGTAGGCGTCCAGCGAGTGGAGACGGCCTTCGGCTACGGCGATCCCCATGGAGGCTATGGCCGCCGCCGTCAGGACTCCGCCCTTAGGAGCGTCATTGATGGCTTTTCCCACTTCGTAGCACTTGGAAAGGGAGTGATATACCAGTATCTTCTTCATATCCCTGCCGCTGAGCACATAGCTGGCCTCAGCCAGTTCTCCGTAGGAAGCCTGACTGATGAACTTGCCCAGCCTCTCGGTGGCCAGGTCGTTGTATGTGTGCATGATCACGCTGCTGTTTCCCCAGGCGTCAAAGCAGGTCACAGGCAGGCAAGGCATGCCGTAAATTTCCGGCAGTCCCATTGTAGCTTCCGGAATTGCTCTGCCTGCCGGATCTCCGTCAAGGATAGGCACTCCCATCTTCATGGCGGCGGCTATACAGCATGCGCCGTTGGTGCCGCCCGGCTCAGCAACGAAGATCCCGTCAATCTTCTTTCCGAGAAATTCCTCCATGTTTCTGAAAGCTCCCATAAGGATACTGTCCGGGTCATAAACTCTCTTTGTATATCCCATCCTGTCCATTTCTGCCAGAGTCTCCGGTGTCTTAGGCGCTATGCTGCCCATGAAGAAAACGCAGCAATATGTCTCGTCATCCTTCATCTCATCCGGGTCCTTGAGCACTATGTCGATCCCCGCTTCAAGACAACTGTTGAGAGACTGGCGTCCTATAGCCACATCTCCTCCGCCTCCTGTGCCGTAAAAGGCGCAGCCGGTCAGAAGGTCTTCAATATCCTTTGGCGTTTTGAGTCTCAGTTCTTTCATTTCAGGCCTCCTTAGGTTTGCACATATGGCACCTTACCATGTGCTTTTCGTCATATTTAATCATTACCGGATCTTCTGTTCTGCATTTTTCTGTAGCAAATGGGCAGCGTGTATGGAAGCTGCATCCTGACGGCAAGTTAACAGGTGATGGAATCTCGCCCTCTGAATGGATCTGCTGAGGTTTATATTTTTCTTCTTCTTCGCTGACCACAGGTATGGACGAAAGCAGCATCTGGGTATATGGATGCTGAGGATTGCTGAAAAAGCTTTCCGTCGGAGCAATCTCAGCTATTCTGCCGAGATACATGATAGCAACTCTGTCCGATACATTTCTCATGAGACTGAGGTCATGAGTTATAAACAGGTAGGACAGTGACATCTCTTTCTGGAGCTTGATCAATGTATTGATTATCTTTGCCTGTACAGAAACATCCAGAGCGCTGGTAGGCTCGTCAAGCACTATGAGGGACGGGTCGGTGGCAAGAGCCCTTGCGATAGCTACCATCTGCTTTTCTCCTCCGCCCAGACTGGCCGGATATTTATACATGTATTCATACGGCAGTTCTACTATATCCATGAGCCGGGCCACATATTTGATGTAGTCCTCTTTAGCGCACATCTTGTGTATCTTCAAAGGCAGCTTGAGTATGTCAAATATGGTCCTCTGGGGATTAAGGGAAGTGCCCGGGTCCTGGAAAACGATCTGTATTTCTTTTTTAAGTTCCAGCGGCCGCTTGTCAAGAGGCATGCTTATATCGCGGCCCAGAAAAGTCATTTTTCCCTCTGTCATGGCCTCCATACCTACCACATTGTAGGCGATAGTGCTTTTGCCGGAACCGGACTCTCCCACAAGTCCCAGTGTTTCACCTTTTGCAAGGTCAAAGTCTATGCCGTCAATGGCCTTTACAAAGGAGCCTTCTTTGCCTCTTACAGGGAAGTATTTTTTTAGCCCTTCGACCTTTAATATTTCTTCTCCTATCTTAATGTTATTTTCCATCAGAGTTCTCCTTTGTCATTACTTTACCGTTTTCATACAGATAGCAGGATACGAAGTGCTCAGGGGCCGCCTCGAACATCGGAGGCTGCTTCTCGCTGCACCTGGCCGTAGCGTAAGGGCAGCGCGGCGCAAATCTGCATCCCGGCGGCGGGTCCATATAGTTAGGTATGTGTCCCGGGATTCCTTCGGCTATGCCGCCTCCGGCCAGCTTAGGTATGCAGCTCATAAGCCCCTTGGTATATGGGTGCAGACATTCTCTGAATATATCTTTTGACGAAGCCGTTTCCACCATATTCCCGGCGTACATTACATATATCCTGTCGGCCATCTCTCTGGCTACGCCCAGAGAGTGGGTTATGAGTATAAGGGCGCTTTCCTTTTCCTCGACCCTCTGTCTCAAGGTCTTGAGTACCTGGTCCTGTATAGTTACATCAAGGTTAGTGGTCGGTTCATCAGCCATTACCAGATCCCTTGGCGTTGCCAGAGACATGGCTATACAGATACGCTGCCTCATTCCACCCGAAAGCTGGAACGGATAGCTGTCCATTATTCGCTCAGGGTCAGGCAGCGAGGTTTCTTTGAGGGCGTTTATGGCCCTTTCCTGCTGTACATTTTTATCCGCGGCTCCCTCAACTCCCGAATACCTGATGACTTCTTTTAGCTGCTGTCCTATGGTAAATACCGGGTTCAGGGAAGCGATGGGATCTTGAAATATTATGGAGACATTTTCGGCTCTGAGTTTTTTAAGCTCTTTCTGAGGCATTGTAAGCACATTGCTTCCCTTGAAGAATATCTCCCCGTCATCTATCCTGGCCTGTTTTGCCAGTATCTGCGCGATGGCGTTGACGGTAGTGGTCTTGCCGCAGCCTGTCTCGCCTACTATGCTTATTCTCTCCTTTTTCTTTACATAGAGATTCACTCCGTTGAGCACATGAGGATAGCCCCTGAAAGTACGGAAAGAAATATGCAGGTTTTTCACATCCACCACTTTGTCGGCTGTCAGTTTATTTTCCATATTTTCCTCCCTATTCTTCGCTGGACAGCATATCCTTGATGCCGTCGCCGGTCAAGTTGAATCCCAGAACTATTATCATTATGGCCAGAGCCGGGAACACTGACATCCACCACTGGTCAGGCAGGAAGTTTATCCCGCTGTTTACCATGGAACCCAGGGACGGCGTCGGCGGCTGTTCGCCCATGCCCACATAGCTGAGGGTGGCGCCGGCCATTACGGCCCAGCCCATATCCAGGGTAACCTTAGTCAATATCGGTGATAATGTATTCGGCAATATTTCCTTTAGGAGTATGTGTGCTCTGCTGGCTCCCAGCACCTCTGCAGATCTTATGTAAGTCTCGTTCCTTGTGGATACTACGATGCCGTAGACCAGTCTGGTGTACCAGGGCCACCAGGAAACGCTCAGGGCCAGCATGGCATTGCTGAGGCTGGCTTCCATTATGGACGACACACACATTACCAGTATCAGCGCCGGAAGAGCCAGAAAGACATCAGCCAGTCTCATTATGAAGTTGGATATGAATTTTCCGTTCCAGTATCCTGCGATCAGTCCCAGGATACCGCCCAGAGGCACCACTATGAGCAAACATCCTATGCCCATGGTCAGAGCCCCTCTGAAAGCGTAGATTATGCGGCTGAACATATCCCTGCCTGTAGCATCCGTTCCCAGTATGTGGTCTGCCGACGGAGCTTCCAGCGCCTCGGAAAACTTTACTACGGCGCCCACATCCTCAGGATATGGGACAATGAATTTATAAAACAGGGCGCATAACACTACCAGTATTATGATCACCAGTCCCACCACCGACAGCTTATTGAGTGAAAATTTGTACCATTTTTTTCTCAGCTCTGTCAGGCGGTTCTTGCTGGGCAGTTTTGCAACATCCACGGAGGAAATGTCTATCCTTGTCTTGTTGTTTTCCATAATCTTCCTCCTCTCTATTTCTCTGCCAGCCGCACTCTCGGGTCGAGGGCCCGTATGACAAGGTCGGCTATAAGGTTAAATATTATCACTATGACGCCCAGCACCATTACTACGGCCGAAATAGCAAAAACATCCTTGTTGAGCATGGCTGTCAGACCGTAATTTGCCAGTCCCGGGTAGCCGAAGATCTGTTCTACCAGGAAAGCTCCGCCGAATATACCGGCAATGTCAAGAGCCATTACCGAAATGGTCGAATTCAGCGACGGCTTGAGCAGATACTTGCGGAGAATCTTGTTCTCCGGTATGCCGTAGGCTCTCTCTGCATAAGCGTAAGGCTTGTCCAGGTTTTCAACCATGCTGGATCTGGTGATACGGGCTGCCTGGCTGATGCCTGCAAAGGACAGGCTGACGGCAGGCAGGATAAGATGCTTGAGGGCGTCCCAGAATCCGGCGAAGTTGCCCTGGAGCAGAAAATCTACCGTGTACATTCCCGTTATGGTGTCCGGCGGGCTAAAACCTGCGCTCAATCTTCCTGATATAGGCAGTACAGGTATCACATAGGCAAACAGCAGCATGGCCAGCACCGCCCACAGGAAAGCCGGGGCGCAGATGCCAAAGTATGATAAGGTCCTTATGATTCCGTCAAGCCATTTGCCCGAATATTTTGTGGATACGACTCCCAGCATTATACCGAATACGATCACCAGCATAGCGGTGATTATGGCCAGTTCAAGGGTGGCCGGCAGATAAGAGCTTATATCCTCCGCAACAGGTCTTCTTGTCACTATGGAATCTCCGAAATCACCCTGCAATATCCCCGATATCCAGTATCCGTACTGAACTATATAAGAATCGTTCAGATGCATTTCTTCTCTCAGCGCTTCTACGGCTGCTTCCGGCGCTCTCGGGCCCAGGGCCATTCTGGCCGTATCGCCCGGCATGATCCGGACGATAACGAAGATCAGAATGGACAGGCCAACGAGAACGAGGAAGTATGCAACTATTCGTTTCAGCACTGATATTACTTTTGTCTTCATTGCATTTTCCTCTTTCTCTCTGTTGGCAATATCAAATGAGGGTTACAGCTGAATTTTTGTGCAGCTGCAAACTGTTATGCCAGTCTGTAGTCCATGAAGTAAGCGGTATAACCCGGCGAATAGATGGCGTTTACTCCATTTTCATAGTCGGCCGCTACAGGCATGTATTCGATGTAGCTCGATCTGTAGACGAATGTCGACGATACATCGCAGGCCCAGATGGTCGGACAGAGGTCGACGATCTCTTTGTTGATCTCGGCGTAAGCCGCAGCTCTTTCCTCGTCGTCGGTGATCATCATTGCAGCTTCGATAGCGGCATCCAGTTCAGGATCGTCTACCCAGTCGGTGTGCTCCCAGGAGCCGTTGGAATCGGTATGATATCTCGGCTTGAGGCAGGCGCCGCCGTCAGGATAGGCAGGGTTGAATACGATGAAGGAAGCGTTCGGGGTTCCCTCTACGGTGGAAGCGTCGGTCATCATGGTCGCGAAAGGCTTACCGGTGATCTCAACGGTAACGCCCAGCTGGCTCATTCCCGCCTGCATTAACAGCGCAAGTTTTTCCTGCTGTTCTCCGCCTTCTGAGCAGTAGGACAGGGTTACTTTCATCTCGCCGCTCATGAGCTGGTCGTAATAAGGGGACTGTTCCAGTTCTTCCTTGGCCTTATCAAGGTCGTATACATATGGGAAGTCTTCTTCCGCCATCGCGCCGGCAATACCGCTGATGATAGGGCCGGTGGCCTTGACGCTGCCTACATAGATGTCGTTGATAACCGAATCATAGTCCAGAGCATAGGCCATAGCTTTGCGGAAATGAATGTCGTCCGTAGGGGCGAGCTGGGTGTTGAGGGAAATGTTGAAGTTTCCTCCGCTGAGGGTTCTTACCAGCGTTACGCCGTCTTCGGAAGCCATGGACTCGTAAGTTTCAGGAGTCTGAGCTCCGTCGGTAACATCGAGTTCGCCTCTTGATACCATGGTCTTCATGGTAGAGGTAACTACTCCGCCCTGGAGCTTGGCTTCCTTAGGAGCCTTCTCGTCGAATTCCTGCCAGTAGTTGTCGCTCTGTTCCATGATGATGTACTCTTCGGTACGGATCTCTTTTACCTTGTAAGGGCCGCTGCCGGCGTCGTTGGTGTTGAGCCAGCCTTTGCCGTAGTCGCCGTTTTCTCCGTACTGAGTGCTGCTGGTGTCGATGTTTTCAGTAACAAGCGCGCTGTCCATGATGTACAGTCTGGTCATGGATGAAGGAAAGGTTCCGGAAGGAGCCGCCAGGTTGAACTGTACGGTGTAGTCGTCGATTACTTCTACGGAATCAACGACGCCGGTGTACAGATATGCCATGCCTTCACCCATATTGAGCAGTCTGTCCATGCTCCACTTAACATCCTTGGCCGTCAGAGGGTTGCCGCTGTGGAAAACGACATCGTCTCTGAGGTGGAAGGTGTAAACGGTGCAATCATCGTTCGCTTCCCAGGTTTCAGCTACCAGAGGGCTTACCGTGCCGTCTGTGTTAGGGAACACCAGGCTGTCGTACAGATTTACGATAGCCATGAGGTCAGCGTCCTTATTGGCTATGCCCGGGTCGATGTAGGCCGGCCAGTCGATGTTTACGACTACCTGTCCGTCAGTATGGGTTGAGGTCTCTCCGCCCTCGTCGCCGTTGCCGCATGCCGCCATAGATAATACCATTGCAAATATGAGGGCGCATGCGATCACTTTTTTGAGTACGCTTTTCATAAGTCTCTCCTCTCATTAAAATAGGGGTTTCTTTCTATAGCACCGGCCGGTGTTACACCGTGCCGGGAACTATCTGGTGATACATTTGTAAACCTGTTCGCCGTCTATATATGTCTCTGTCACGAAGACCTTGTCTATATCCTCTCCGCAGGCGCTGAAAAGGTCTTCTGACAAAACGGCAAAATCGGCTTTAAATCCCCTCTTTAACATGCCCATCTTCTCAAATCCTGCCACCTGAGCGCCTTCTCTGGTATAAAGCTTTACGGCCGTCTCCGTATCTATGCGGTTTTCTCTGCCGCAGTCGGTACCGTCATAGGCATATCGGCTCACCGCTGACTTGATGTTAGGAAACGGGTCAGAAGGCACGGCCCATGAGGTTGCCGGAGCGTCGGTGGAAAGGGCCACCTTCACGCCTTTTTCCAGCATGTGCCTTATGGGATAAGTCTCGTGGAGCCAGTCCTCTCCAAGATTGTTGACGTAGCTTTCGATCTCCGAATACATGAATATAGCCTGGGTCGATACGGCTATCTTTTTCTCTGCCATGATCTCTATGGCTTCTTCGGACGGATCCGTCACATGTTCGAGCCTTATATGCGGCCTGTCCGTTATCCACGGGCTTTCTGACTCTGCCCGGGATGTGATTTTGTCGATGGTTCGTTTCCCCATGGCGTGGAAAGAAAGCTGGCACCTGTTTTCTTTGCAGAAATCTATGGCCGTATCTATTTCATCGTCGCTGCACACGCATATGCCAAATTCGTCCTCTGAGCCTTTATACGGCCGGTTCATCCATGCGGTCCTGCCGCCTACGCTGCCGTCGCCTATGAGCTTGATGCCTGCGTCGAAGATCTGTTTATCTCTGCGGGCCCTTTCATCGTCCCAGGAAAAGTCTTTCCTGTCTCTGACCTGGCCCCACATGTAATAGATACCTACCGACTGCCTGAAACCTTTTTGGGCGGCTTCCTCATAGTATCTGTAATAATCCGTTGGCTCAAGATTCCCCATGTCGCACACGGCGGTGACTCCCTGGGACAGCAGCAGGCTGCCCAGCTTTACGATGGAATCTATCAGTTCTTCCCTTGATATCTCAGGCATTACATCATCTACCAGATGTGCCGCGTTTTCTCTGAGTATGCCGGTAGGCTCGCCGTTTTCATCCCTGTCTATCTCTCCGCCGGGCGGGTCGGGCGTATCCCTTGTTATGCCCGCCAGCTCCAGAGCCTTGCTGTTGACTGACCTGACATGGGTACATGACCTGAGCAGGCATACGGGTACATCCCCGGATCCTTTGTCCAGGTCCCATCTGGTCGGGGCCCTGTGTTCGGCAAACTTTTCCTCGTCATAGCCCCAGCCTTTTATCCATTCTCCCGGCCCGGCCGTCTCCGCCTTTTTCCTTATGGCGGGCGCCAGTTCTTCGATGGAGCGGATCTCAGGCGGCAGGCATGAAATACTGTTTATGTAGCCTGCTAAAATAACCGGGTGCATATGGCTGTCAATGAAACCGGGTATCACGGTCCTGCCCTTCAGGTCAATCACCTGTGTATCTGTTCCAGCTATGTCATCCTTGCTTTCCGGCAGGTCACAGTCCTTTCCTATCCATGTGATGATGCCGTCATCGGCTATAAAGCTTTCAGCGCAAGGCATTTCCTCATCAGAGGTGAAGATATTGCCGTTTCTGAATATCTTTTTTCCCATGGACATCCCTCCTGTCATAATATGGTCAGGGTACCATTGTCTCCGTCTACTTCAACCATGGTCCCCGTCTTTATGGCCATAAGTTCATCTTTTGATATGCCGTCTATCATCGGTATCTCCACATCGTAGAAGGTCTTGGCCATCACGCCGCCTCCTGCGGTTATGGTCTCTATGTTGCAGTTTACTATGGCTGCCGGAGCACATCCTGTCCTGGCCAGCTCCAGTATTATGGCCGCTCCTACCGTGGAGCCCCTGCCTTCGGGATAGATGAAGACTTTGCCTTTGATACTCTCTCCATAGAGCTCGTGCCATTTATCTATTACTACTCCGGTACCTGGATTTACTCCTCCGAAGAAGCCGAAAGGTCTTTCGGATACGATAGCCTCACCTCTGGCCTTTCCGCCTACGATACCTCTGCCCTGAATCACTTTCATGTCCCTTCTCCTTATTTAAAAATCTCCATCTTGCCGGAAACCGCTGATTCCACACATTCCTCAACGCTGGCAAAGATCATTTCCGTTCCGCACTCGGCCGGTCCGTAGTATGAACACTTTCCGGAGTCGGTCATCATGGTCTGGAAGCCCCAGTCCTTGACAGGGGAAATTATCATACATGTTTCGGCTCTCATGACCACTCCAGACTTTTCCAGATCCTGTCTTATGCCCATCTTTTCTGCAAGTCTGAGGGCGTAGGAATTGGCGTAGATCCAGAAAGCCGTGTCAGGATGCACCTTGCGCCCGTTCAGGAGCTTGTGGACTTTTACTATCTCGTTTATGGTGTAATGAGGACATCCCAGGGCCACGAAGTCCACTCTGTCGGTGGTATTGTTGCACATGGCCTTTCTGGTGTTCCTGATATCCTCTTCGGTCACGCGGATCACTTCTTCCGGGGTGTTGTCCCTGAAAGCGGCCTCCTTTGTCGGCGCTTCCGGGGTCACTCCCACTATGTGAATGAGAGCTACTGAGCCGGCAGCCGCAGCGGCTCCGCAGAAATTCTTCAGGTTTTCGCTGGTCGGGCTTCCCTTCATGCCGTCCACGACGCCTATGCGTGCGCCCAGCTTCTGTCCCAGCAAATAGCCAAGAGCCGGATATTCCCATTCGGCCAGAGGTCTGTCCATTTCAAGGTTTATGAGAACCTGCCCTTTTCTGTTTTCATCCAGATGAAGCCCCGTGTAAGGCGCTCTGCCTACTATACCGCAGAAAATATCAACGATGGCTGTCTGCCTGTTGGTTCTGGCTCCGCAGGCGGTGTTTGCATATGCCACCGCTGAGCTTTCGGACCATGCCAGGTGTTCGCCCATCCTCGGGGCTGTAAATCCGTAATATGGAGTACAGGTCCAGTTTGGGATCACTCCCATCTTCATCACGGCCGCTTCGAGCCTCATCTGCTGGCGGGCGTAGTGTTCAGGGGTCTTGGCTCCTCTCCAGTCCTCCGAGTCCATTCCGTAAGGGTCGATGGTAACGGGAACGCAGAAGCGGCCGCCCATGTCGGCTATTTTTTCGGCGGTCTCCACACCGGCGTCAAAGGCGCTCTTGTAGGCGTGGAGCACGAGATGTACGCTTTTGATCGGTATGAACTTTTCTGCGCCGTTTATCTCGCCTATCTTGACCAGGGTCTCCATGGCCAGCTTGGCAGCCTGCCCTTTGGCTCCTGCCAGTATTTCTTTTTCTTCGGCTGTTAAATACATGTTCTTACTTCCTTTCGCTGTTATATTTATCAAACAGTTCCTGAGCGTATTCAATACGGACCTTCTTGTCCGCTACCATCTGGGCTACGATCTTTTCCAGTATCTCCCCTTTGGCTCCTACGGTATTAGCCAGGTTCCTTGCGTGAAGCGACATGTGTCCTCTCTGGATGCCTTCGGTGGCCAGAGCTTTCATGGCCGCCATGTTGTTGGCAAGGCCTGCGCAGGCGATGATCTGTCCCAGTTCCGAGGCGGTCTTTACTCCTAAGAGCTTAACCGCCGCCTTGGCCGCCGGATGAATCTTGGTTGCGCCGCCCACAAGACCGACCGCCATAGGAATCTCTATGGAACCGACCAGATCTCCGTTTTCGTCCTTTTCCCATGTGGTCATGGAAGTATAACGGCCGCTCCTGGCGGCATATGCGTGAGCTCCTGACTCGATGGCTCTCGTATCGTTTCCGGTGGCGATGACAACCGGCACGATACCGTTCATTATGCCTTTGTTGTTGGTAGCTGCCCTGTAAGGGTCTGCTTCGGCAAATGCATATGCGCTCAGCATCTTTTCTACCACTTCTTCTCCGCCTATGTCTTCTTTTCTCCAGGTGGCTCTTGCTCTTACCAGTCTGTGATCGGCCAGATTGGAAAGTATCCTCAGCTCAACCGTTCCTCCTGTCACTTCTTCGATGAACGGAGCGACAGCTTCTGCCATGGTATTTACGGCGTTGGCTCCCATGGCGTCGCCGGTATCTACCAACAGATGAACTATCACCATTGTTCCCGCTTTTGTATCCACAGTCCTTACTTCCACATCTTTTACTCCGCCTCCCAAGGATACGAGCACAGGATCCTTTTCGTTGCATATGCGCATGATCTCGTCTTTCTTTTCAAGTATCATGCCCTTCGCTGCTGCCGGAGTTGCGATGCCGAGAACCTGAATCTGCGCAATCATCACATTTCCGCTTGAAGAAGCCTTAAATCCGCCTGACGGCCTTGCCATCTTTGCTGCGTTTGAACAGGCCGCCACTACTGATGGTTCTTCACATACCATCGGAATAACCACATCCTTGCCGTTTATGACAAAGTTGATAGCCACTCCCATTGGAAGAGCAAATTTACCGATAACATTTTCGATCATGTGGTCGGCTTTTTCATCGTCCAGAGAATCGGCCGATCTGAGCACAGCCTGCTCTTCATCTGTAAGTCCGGAAAATTCCGCCACCTCTTTGAGCCTTTCCTCCATTGACAGTTTGAAAAAGCCCGAATAACTGCTGGTTTTCATGTTGTTTTTCCTCCTGAAAGTCTATTTTATCGAGCTGGTAAAAGAATCCAGCTTTCTTCCCAGTATGCGTTCTACCATCCTCTCTATCTTGCGGCACTTTTTCCCGTCTATGCCCGTCTCAACATCCATGCAGCCTACCATAGAAACAAAATCACATGTTTCCACCAGGCCGGTCCTGCCGCACTCAAAGTAATATTCTCCTGTACCTTTTACAGGAGTCCTGTCTACTATGTTGGCCACCTGTCCTCCTATACCTCCCAGGGAGCAGTCAAATACGGTCACTCCGGCTTCCATGGCTGCATAGTATGATGCCATTCCCATTCCCCTTATGTCATGGGCGTGGAACGAGTGCATAGCGGTGTCCGGATACTTTTCTAAAATATTTGAAAAATACTCATATACGCTTCTCGGATCAGCTATTCCATCAGGGTCTGAGTGTTCAATCTCGTCAAATCCGATGTCAAAAGCCCTGTCCACAAACTCATAAGCTTTTGTTATAGGAACTTCTCCCTGTATGGGACATCCAAATATGGTCCCTATGTTTGCAAATACTTTTTTGACTCCTATGCTATGCAGAAACTTTACATTTTTTTCCGCCTCATTAAATAACTCTTCGTGTGTACGATTCATATTCTTGCGAGCATAGGCCTCGCTGGTGGCAAGCTGTCCGCACAGTACCCTGTCTATCTTGACGCCGGCGTCGAGTGCTTCGGCAACCCTCTCACAGGCCCTGGTATTGAGAGCCAGCACCGTGTATTCCACATCATCGCGCTTAGGAAGGCCTTTCAATACTTCGAGTATGTCTTTGAACTGAGGGACATATTTCACATGGCTGAAAGTTCCAACCTCTATCCTCTTAAAGCCTGCGTCGATGAGCCTGTCTGCTATCCAGAGCTTGGCGTCCGTAGGCACGAACATTTCTTCGTTTTGGAACCCGTCTCTCAAGGTAACATCTATGATGTCTACCGCTTCGGGCAATCTCATACTATACACTTTGGCACCTCTCAATCTTCTTATTGCTGCTGTTCCATGAACGCAGCAATAATGATTACAAGATATGTGCCAAATTTCCACCTTGCATGCTTTTTCTTTGTAATACCTTGAAATTCCAACGGTTTACAGGACAAAAAAAAGTGATGATACATGATCATCATCACTTTTAATTGTATTGGCGGCGATTTTTTGCCATTTTTGGCACAGCCTGGACGGACCTGCCGTGCCATTTTTGGCATCACTTTGGTTTTGTGCCATAATTGGCAATCTTTCTGTAGAATGTCCTCTTGCTCATTCCCAGCATTTCCATGGCCTTGTTCTTATCTCCGCCGCATCTTTCTATGGTGCGGAATATGACATATTTTTCAAAGTTTTCGACCTCTTCTTTTAAAGGCCGCCCCCCGCCCCCCATGATATAACCGTCTGTCCCCGGAACTGCCGACGGTTCGGCAGAAAGTTCACATCCCCTTATGTTTTCAGGTAGATCTGCTGCCGTTATCGTATCTGTCTCGCACAATACCACAGCGCTTTCTACGGCATTCTTCAGTTCCCTTACATTGCCAGGCCATCCATATGCAACAAACAACTGGTATATACTCCTGTCCGCTCTCAGTTCCCTGCCATATTGTTTACAGTACTTCTGCAGAAAATAGTCTGTAAGCAAAAGCACATCGTTACCCCTTTCCCTCAGGGGAGGTATATGGATGGACACAACATTGAGCCTGTAATACAGATCTTCTCTGAACGCACCTTCTTTTACCATTTCTTCCAGGTTGCGGTTTGTTGCTGCTATAACCCTCACATCTATGGGTATGTTTTTCTGTCGTCCGACTTTTTCAATCTCGCCTTCCTGCAATACTCTAAGCAGTTTGGCCTGCATCTGGTAAGGCATATCACCTATCTCATCCAGAAAAAGGGTTCCTCCGTCAGCAAGCTGGAACTTGCCCATCTTTCCGCCTTTTGAAGCTCCCGTAAAGGAGCCTTCCTCATAACCGAACAGCTCGCTCTCTATGAGGGTATCTGGTATGGCTGAGCAGTTTACGGTTATAAAAGGCCTGTTTTTGCGTGCGCAATGACTCTTTATAAGGTTGACTATGACTTCTTTACCTGTACCGTTCTCTCCCCTGACCAGTACCATCGTGTCGGTGGTAGCTACGCGAAGGGCGCGGTTGACACATTCGAGGTAAACTTTGCTTTCCCCGATTATCTGGTTTTCCCTTAGAAACTCCTTTGCCTGAGTCTGCTGGTTATATTCTTCTGTTACGGCAGACATCTTTTTTACTTCCTGATGCAGCTTATTCTCTGTGGTGACATCTGTAAATATAGAATAAGCGCCCGTCATGATACCGTCATTGACCAGAGGATGGGTGCTGATATCCACATATGTGTTTATGCTTTTTATATGCTGATTCCTGACTTTTTTGCCCTTTCTGGTCCTTATCACATCCAGCAGTGCAGCTTCAGGCTCTATGATGCTCATATATCTGCCCAGTATCTTGTTTATGCTGATGTTCAGGATCTTTCCGTAGGCCGGGTTGACATAGAATATCCTGCTGTCCATGTCTATGACCACGATCCCTGCATCCATGGTGTCAAGGATCTGTACAAATGAATTTTCTTTATTCTTTGTTATCATGTAGACCAGCCGTTCTGTCTTGACTGCTCCGACAATATGATCCTCGTCATCTACCACATTTGTGTACTCGTAAATGCTGGAACCGAAAATCCCCAGGTCGATGTCTTTCAGGTTCATGTTCTGGTTTATTTTAAGGTCTGTCTTTTTGTTGGTGATATTTGGATTTACCAGATCTTTTACAGCGAGCATTTTTGTGCCTCTCAATTCCCGATTTTTTTATATGATAAATGATTTTTTTATTTTTTGCAATACGGAGGTGGCATGCGGCCAGGGATGTCGGAGGCTAGGCCGGGGCGTGTCACATACACTGCGTCCTGTATATGTCCTGTGTATCTGTCTCTCCGCAGCTGTACCGGCTGGGCC
>UQOC01000018.1 GCA_900542565.1 uncultured Eubacteriales bacterium
GAGTGAACTAAGCAGATACACTTAAAATCATCTGCAAATCTTATTATACGAGGAGCAAAAAAATGAACCCTAAGATTACAAAGCTCAAGGCTGAACGGGCGAAAAACGATGAAAAGATCGCCGCCCTCCAGTCCCGCAACCGGGAGCTTGACGAGAGCATCGTCGAGCTGGAGAATACTGACATCATCGGCCTTGCCCGCGCCACCGGCATGAGCATGGAGGAGCTGGCACAGTTCCTCACACAGCTCAAAAGGGGCGGCGCGCCCTTTATCACACCCAATACCAAGGAGGATACGGACTATGTGCATGAAGAAGAATAACAACCGGCTGCTGCGCGGAGTTGCCGCCGTCCTTTGCCTTGCCCTGATGTTCCTCACCATGTCCGGCATGGCCATGGCGACGGATACGGAGGACGCCCCGGCAGGCGGCGCGCCGGAAAGCACGCCGGAGATCGTGGAGGCCGAGCTTCCCGTCACGCCCGAAGAAACGCCGGAGCCCCCTCCGGCAGAGCAAGGGCCGGACACACAGGAACCGGCTCCCGCGCCGACTGAAACGACGGAAACGCCGCAGCCGGAGGCGGAATACGCGCTGGACGCAGATGTTTCGGCAGGCTGGCATAACGCGCCGGTGACGGTAACAGTCCGCATCAGGGACAAAAACAACGCGGGCTGGCAGAGGGTAGAGGCGGCGCTGCGGAAAACCGCCGAAAGAACAGATCTGACGGAGCAGCTTGCCCACGACGGCCTCGCCCGCTACACGGTGCCGGACAACGGTATCGTGTTTTTCTTTGTCACCGACCCCTACGGCACGGAGCATACGCTGACGCTGGAGCTGCGCTGCATAGACCTTGAAGCGCCGGTCCTTCGCGCAGGCGTCAGCGGTACGCTGCTGCGTGTGGAGGCCGCCGACGCACTCTCCGGCATAGCCGGGGTCTATGTGAACGATGAGCTTTATACCACCCTGCAAAACGGCGAGTTCAGCGTCCGCATTGACAAAAACACGCGGGATTCCCACTTTTACATCATGGGCGTGGACAATGCAGGCAACCGCACAAGCTATGTGGTGATCGCCAACCCCTTCTATGAAAAGGAAACGCCTGCGCCCAGCCCCACGCCGGAGCAGCACAGCACCCATTGTCCCGCGGACTGCGATTGCAGAAAGCAGTCCTCCGGCAATACCGGCAGCAACGGCAATACCGGAAGTAACGGCAGCAATACCGGTGCAGGAAAGCCCTCCAACGCCTCCGGCAGCACGGGAAAGCCCGCTGCGGTACAGACGCCCGCGGCCGCCGAGCCGGCAAAAACACAGGAGCCCGCCGGTACCGCCGCGCCTGTCGCCATTGAGAAAGGGACGGGCTTTTCCCAAAACGGCAGCGCCGTCACCCGCGACCTGCTCTACGACAAGCACACCAACAAGCAGTTCATCGCGGTGGAAACCCGCAACGGTCATACCCTCTATCTGGTGATTGACTACGATAAGCCGCTGGACGAGGACGGCGAACGGTATGAAACCTACTTCCTCAACCTTGTGGACGAGAGCGACCTGCTTGCACTCATCGACGAGGATTCCGCCCCCGTCTGCTCCTGCAAGGACAAGTGCGAGGCAGGTGCGGTCAACACCGCCTGCGCAGTCTGCAAGACCAATATGACGGAGTGCATGGGCAAGGAAAAGGCTACGGAAAAGACGCCGGAGCCCGACCCGACGCCGGATACGAGCGACAGCCCCGACAAGGACGGCGGCGAAAAGAAGTCCGGCAGCGGTCTTGTTGTGATTGTGCTGCTGCTCCTGATGGCGGGCGGCGGCGCGCTGTATTGGTTCAAGCTCCGTAAGAAGAAGCCCGACACAAAGGGACCTGTGGACTTGGACGATTACGACTACGGCGATGATGAGGACGAGGAATACGAAAACGAGGACGATGCGGACGAGCCGGAGGAAATGGAGGACGCGGATGCATGACCCTTTTCACCAAAAACCCGCTGGAGCGGCTGATGATGCAGCGCCCCTATCCGGGAAAGGAGGAAACGCCGCGCACCCCTGCCCCGGAGGGGCATTTCTGCTGCGGCTGTTCCCGCTACGGCACCGTCTGCCTCCGTCCCTGCTACCGTGACACCGATCTGCGGGAGAAGCTGCGGGCAAAAGCGCCGGAGCGTTAGGATCCCGACCCTTGCCGCCTTCTCCCACCGATGCTACAATGTACCCATGAAAGACAAAATGCAGCGGAAAAGGATGTGATACGGATGCTGAGCTTTGAACGGGTGCTGGAGGCATTCAGGGAGCACCTTACAGAAGATACCGGCGTGGAGGTGGTGCCGACCCGGCACGGCTATACCTATCTCACATGGGATGACAGGCGTGAAAATTGGGACACCGCTGAGATTTGCCTCACGCCGGAGGCGCTGCTGGACAGGCTGACCGGCGCGGTGGAAAGCTATGAACAGTGCCGCCTTTTGGATGGAACACGGGACCCAACCGACGCCGAGCGCAAAGCCTTTGCCGAGGCTGCCGAGCGATACCGGAAGCGGTGCCTTGAACGGCCCTGACCCACATACGATTAGAAAAAACAGACACGAAAAGCAGTCCTTCGGGGCTGCTTTTTGCTATGCAAAAAGGAGAAAAATGAATATGACACACCATAAATTAGTGATCGCGGAAAAGCCTTCCGTCGCCCAGTCCATCGCCGCCGTGCTGGGCGCGACCAAACGCAACGACGGCTATCTTTCGGGAAACGGCTACCTTGTAAGCTGGTGCTTCGGACATCTGGCGGAGCTGGCGGGCGCGGATGTGTACGATGAAAAGTACGCCAAGTGGCGCTACGACGATCTGCCCATCCTGCCCACAAGCTGGCGCTTTACGCTGAAAGCGGACAAAGCCAAACAGTTCGAGCTGCTGCGGGACCTCATGCGCCGGGAGGACGTGACCGAGGTCATCAACGCCTGCGACGCAGGGCGCGAGGGCGAGCTGATCTTCCGCACCGTCTACTACATGGCGGGCTGCACGAAAACCATGAAGCGGCTTTGGATCTCCTCCATGGAGGACGAGGCCATCCGAAAGGGCTTTGCGGACCTTCGTCCGGGACGGGAATACGACGGGCTGCATCAGTCCGCCCTCTGCCGCGCCCGCGCGGACTGGCTGGTGGGCATCAACGCCACGCGCCTGTTTTCCGTCCTTTACCACCGCACCTTGAATGTTGGGCGCGTCATGACCCCTACGCTGGCGCTCATCGTCCAGCGGGAGGCGGAGATCGGGGCGTTCCGCCCGGAAGCCTTTTACACGGTAAATCTTCGCTGCGGCGATTTTGCCGCCGTGTCCGAAAAGTTCAAAGAGAAAGCGGAGGCGGACGCCCTCGCCGCCGCCTGCGCCGGTCAGCCGGTCACGGTCAAGGCGGTGCAGCGCACGGAGAAAACGGAGAAAGCGCCGCTGCTCTACGACCTGACCGCGCTCCAGCGGGAGGCCAACCGCACGTTGGGCTATACCGCACAGCAGACGCTCGACTACTTGCAGGCGCTCTATGAAAAGAAGCTCTGCACCTACCCCCGCACGGACAGCCGCTTCCTCACTGATGATCTGGAACCCTCCGTGCCGGAGCTTGTGACCGTTGCCGCCGCCATCTGCGAAACGGATGCGCCGGAGGGCGTGAACGCAAGACAGGTCTGCGACAGCCGCAAGGTCAGCGACCACCATGCCATTCTCCCCACCGCCAGCGCAGGCAAGGCGGATACCTCCGTCCTGCCGCTGGGCGAGCGCGAGATTTTGCGCCTTGTGGCAGGTCAGCTTCTCCGGGCGGTCAGTGACGCCCACCGCTATGCGGAAACCGCCGTTACGCTGGAATGCGGCGGCGCTGTATTCACCGTCAAGGGCAGAACCACCCTCGTTCCAGGCTGGAAGCAGTATCTCGCGCAGGAAAAGCAGGACGCCGCCTTGCCGGAGCTGTCGGAGGGGCAGGTGTTGGATTGCGCCGAAGCCGCCGTAAAGGAGGGCAAGACCACACCGCCCAGGCATTATACGGAGGACACGCTGCTCTCCGCCATGGAGACTGCCGGAAAGGAAGATATGCCGGAAGAAGCGGAACGAAAGGGGTTGGGAACGCCCGCCACCCGCGCTGCCATCATCGAAAAGCTGGTAGCCACGGGCTTTGTGGAGCGCAAGCGGGCGAAGAAGGCCGTCAGCCTTGTGCCTGCCCATACCGGCGTTTCCCTCATCACCGTGCTGCCGGAGCAGCTACAGTCCCCGCTTCTCACCGCCGAATGGGAATACCGCTTGCAGCAGGTGGAGCGCGGCGAGCTTTCCCCGGACGAGTTCATGACCGGCATTGCGGAAATGCTCACGGAGCTGGTAAAAACCTACAAGGCCATCTCCGGCGCGGAGGTGCTGTTCCCCTCCGGCCGTGAGGTCATCGGCAAATGCCCCCGTTGCGGCAGCGACGTGACCGAGAGCAAAAAGGGCTTCTTCTGCGAGAAAAACGACTGCCGCTTCGGGCTGTGGCGGGACAACAGGTTCTTTGCCGCCAAGCGTGCCGCTCTGACAAAAAAGGTCGCCGCCGCGCTGCTTGCAGACGGGCGGGTGAAGCTCACCGGCCTTTACTCCGAAAAGACAGGCGGCACCTACGATGCCACCGCCGTGCTGGAGGATACCGGCGAGAGCGTCCGCTTCCGTTTGGAATTTGACAAGGGGGCGAGGACATGAAGCTCTCCAAGCTGGAGCAGGAAAGTATCATCCTCTACAACGAGGAAGAATCCACCGCCAGCATCTACACCCACGACCCCAAGCTGAAGCGCAAGCTCAAGCGCCTTGCGGAGAAATACCCGGACAAGGTGTACCCGGATAAGGCCGTCCATGCCGGAGCGGTCAGCTACGCCGTGCCGAAAAGCTGCGTCAGCGTCCGGGAGCCGTTCAGCGACGAGCGGCGCAGGGCCGCCAGCGAACGCGCCAAAAACGCCGGATATACGCCGCCCGCAAGGAGTATATACTCCGAAAACGAATAAGAACCGAGCGCCCGCACAGGAAAGCCTACCCCTGCGCGGGCGCTGCCATTTTAGGGGTAAACAGCCCATGAAATGAAAGGAAGTGCCTATGACACGAAAATCTCCGTATCCGACAAGAGCGGATTATCCGGCATTGATTGAAAATGCCAAGCCTGCGCTGCGCGAGCTGTTGGGCGCGGCCTCGTATGAACGGAGGATCGCCGTTCTCAACGAATGTTCTCTCGATGTGGTCAATGCCGTCTGCACGATCATGGTGCTGGGGCGGCACAGCCTCTATCTTCGCCGCAAAAAGCCCTTCAACGTGCCGGACGCGGTATTTGTCCGGTGGGCGGCGGACCTGTGGACGCTGCATGAGCAGGACAAGGCAGGCGACATCCGCTATCTCTGCGGAAAAACGGATTTACGGGAATATCTTTCGCGGGGGCTTCAGCTCCTGCGTATCGACCTGATGAAAGGAGGCAAAAATGCCAGAGAAGCCCGGTAAAAACAGAGAACAGCTCAAGGAGATCACCGACCGCATCGAGGCGGGTATCCGCGACATCTTTGAATCCGGCGATATGGAAAAGTACCGCAATTACCTGCGAACCATGAGCCGGTTTCACAACTATTCCCTCAACAATCAGGCGCTCATCCATTTGCAGCGCCCGGACGCCACACTTGTGGCGGGCTACAACCGCTGGCGGGACAAGTTCTCCCGCCATGTGCTGCGGGGCGAGAAGGGCATCACCATCATCGCGCCCACTCCATATAAGAAGAAAATCGAGCAGGAAAAGCTCGACCCAGACACCAGACTGCCCATTCTGGACGCGGACGGCAAGGTAATCACCGAGGAAAAGGAGATCGAGATCCCCATGTTCCGTCCGGTAAAGGTGTTCGACTACGCCCAGACGGACGGAAAGCCGCTGCCGGAGCGCGTGGCCAGCCCCGTCGCCAACCTGACCGGCAGCGTGGAAAATTATGAGGCGTTCATGGAGGCGTTGCGCCGTTCCTCTCCCGTGCCGGTGGAGTTCAAGCCGCTGCCTGCCGATATGGACGGCTATTTCAGCCCCAAATTCCAGAGCATCACGCTGCGGGAGGGTATGAGTGAGGTGCAGACGGTATCCGCCGCTGTCCATGAGATCGCCCACGCCAAGCTCCACAACTACGGCTTGCAGCAGGCGGCGGAGCGCAAGGCCAAAAGCCGCAATACCGAGGAGGTGGAGGCCGAAAGCATCTCCTTCATGGTCTGCGCCTACTTCGGCATTGAAACCGGCGCGAACAGCTTCGGCTATGTGGCAACGTGGTCGAAAAACGCCGAGCTGCCGGAGTTCCGCGCCAGTCTGGACACCATCAGCAAGACCGCAAACGGCATCATCACCGACGTGGAAAAGCATTTCGCGGAGGTTTGCAAGGAGCGCGGCATCGAGCTTCCCAAGGACACGGAATATGAGCTTGTCACCATCCCGCCCTCCCGCGCCGACGCGCTGGCCTTTGCCGCCGACTACGCGGCGTTCCTGCGCCGGGGGCTGAACGTTCCCGACAGCGCGGACAGACCAACGGCGGAGGCGGTGGCGGACCGGCTGCTTGCCGGTGAGGACGCAGAGCTGCGGAAGGAGCTGGAGGATTTCGTCAAGCTGGCAGACGAGATCGGCATCGACGACGGCTCCCATGGGCTTCTGGAACGCTTCAACGTCCTGTTCCGCAGGGAATGGCGGGCAAAGGAAGAACCGCAGCCGGAGGCTAAGGCGGAAATGGACGAAAAAATGACCGAGCTGCCGCCCCTGCCGGAGCTGGAGCAAGGCTATCCCATGCCGGATACAGCCGTCGGCTTTTTGGAAATGTATCAGTACGGCTACACGGACGGCAATGCCATGCTGCCGCTGACAAAGGAGCGCGCCATGGAGCTGTTCATGCAGGACGTTCCCGTGTTCCTGCTCTACGGCGACAACACCGAGGCCATGGCGCTGGACGCCGAGGACATTTCCTCCCACACCGGCGTGTTCGGCGTGGAGCGCGAGGAATGGGACGCGGTGCGCGGCGTTGTGACGCTGAGCGAACAGGCAGACACGGAAAAGCTGTTTCTGGAAAACCCGCAGGACGCTTTCCTCATCTATCAGATCCGGCGCGGCGGTGAATTGGACGCTTACCGCTTCATGAACTATGACTACTTGCAGAGCAAGGGCGTCACGCCGGAGCGCGACGGCTACGACGCGATCTACACCGGCGGGCTTGCCGACTATGGGGACAACAAAACCAATCTGGATATGATTTATCAGCGGTTCAACGTGGATCACCCTGCGGATTTCAAAGGACACAGCCTGTCGGTCAGCGACATCGTTGCCTTGAAGCAAAACGGCGTAGTATCCTGTCATTACGTTGACAGCATCGGCTTCCGGGAGCTTCCCAATTTCCTCAAGCCGGAGAACTATCTCAAAAATGCGGAGATGGCCATGGAGGACGACTACGGCATGATCGACGGCATCATCAACAACGGCCCTAAGCAGCCCACCGTGGCCGATTTGGAGGCACAGGTCAAGGCGGGCTTTTCCATCTCCCTGACGGAGCTGGCCGCGGCCTCCCACCGCGAACAGAAGAAGCCCTCCGTGCTGGAAAAGCTCAGGGAAAGGACGCCGGAGCAGGCGAAGAATAAAACAGCGCCCAAACGGAGCGCGGAAAGAGAGCTTTGATATGAACGACAAGCATTTCACCCACGATGAAGTCAGCCTTATGAGCATCTATAACGCGGCAGGCACCCGCGAGGGCCTGATCGCAGCCCTCACAGAAATGCGGGGGTATCTGGACGCGGAGGAGGCTGAGCTGCGGGAGCTGACGGACAGCGCCCTCGCAAAGCTGCGCGGCATTACCGACGCGGAGTACGCCGCCCTTGACCTGGCGCCGGATTTTGACCTCTGAGCAAAGCTGACTGTTTTACGGTCAAGAGCCGGAAAAATCGCAGATTCGCCGCTGGGAGCGCGCCGGACGAAGAATGTATCATCCGGCGCGTTTCCTTTGGAAAAATGAAAACCCCGATAAAACCATGAGAGGAGGATTTTGCTTATGCCCAACAAACTGCAAGCCTACGCGGAGCAGGCGGAGCGCACCGCGCGGCAGATCACCGGCAGCCATCTGGCGTGGACGGCGTTCCTGACCACCGCCGCAAGGCTGTATAAATACCCCTACAACGAGCAGCTCATGATCTATATGCAGCGCCCGGAGGCCACCGCCTGCGCGGAGTACGACTTCTGGAACGAGAAGATGGGGCGCTATGTCCGGCGCGGCAGCACGGGCATCGCCCTCATTGACGCTACCGGCTACAAGCCAAGGCTCAAATACGTCTTTGACGTTTCCGACACCGGCGGAAAGGAAAACGCCCGCCGCGTCAACTTGTGGGAGCTGAAAGACGCGCATACCGACAGCGTGAGCGCCATGCTGGAGCGTAATTACAGCGTTTCCGGCAAAAACGGCCTCGCGGAGCAGTTCGAGAGCGTCGCTTCTCAGCTTGCTGCGGAATATTGGCGCGACCATTCCCGCGACATTCTCGGCATCGTTGCGGATTCCTATCTGGAGGAGTATGATGATTACAACATCGAGGTGGCGTTCAAAAACGCCGCGGTGGTCAGCATCACCTACTCCCTCATGTCCCGCTGCGGGATGCGGCCGGAGGATCACTTTGAACACGAGGATTTTTTCAGCATCTTTGATTTCAACACCCCGCGCACGGTGGCAGCCCTTGGCACGGCGGTCAGCGAGATCAACGAACAGGTTTTGCGGCAGATCGAAGTTACGATACGAAATTATGAGCGCGAACACAGCGCGGAAAGGACGGCAGAGCATGGAGAACAACCTGACTTACACGATGAACGGAGATTACATGATTCCCGACCTGAAGATCGAGGTGCCGGAGCAGCCCCTCGGCAAGTACGGGCGGATGCGCCAGAAGTACCTGAAGGAGCATCGGCCCATCCTCTGGAACCAGATGATCTTGGAGGAAGCCCTGTTCCCGCACCTGCTGGAGATCGAGCAGGCAGCGCAGAGCCGTCTGGAGCAGATGATGCCGGAGCTGGCATCGGAGGCGGGAGCGACGGAGGCGCTGAAAGCCCGCGACCCAATGAAATGGGTGGGCCTGATGAACACCTGCAAGGCGCAGGCGGAGGAAGTGATTCTCGCGGAGCTGATCTACGCATAACAGAACACCCCGCACGGGGCGGTCAGCTATCCTTTTTCCCCACCGAAGCGGAACAAATTGTATCCATTGAAGAAGCGGAGAGCGCACAGACGCCCTTCGCTTTTTCCGTTTCTCAGGAGCAGCTTGACCATGTGCTGCGGCTGGGCGGCAACGCGGACGATACCCGCATGGTCATTGCCGCCGCGTTCCAGAAGCAGAAGTCCACGGAGGACGTTGCCGCGCTGCTGCAAAACACCTTCCACGGCGGCAACGGCTTTAAGACGCCGGAGGGCGAGCTTTCCGTGTGGTACGCCGTAGACGGCATCCACATCGCCCCCGGCAGGAGCGCGGAGTATGTGCGCAGCGCGCAGGTAATCGCATGGCAGGATGCCGCCGCGCACATTTCCCAGCTTATGGACAGCGGCGCGTATGCCTCCAACGTGGAGCTTGCCGAGGCAGGGCAGCATGAGCGGATGCAGCTTGCACAAGCCCTCTGGTATCTGAAACACGACCTGAGCGACGAGGCGCGGGAGCAGGGCTATCTCTCCTGCATGGATACGCTGCGGGGCGGCGGATTCCCTGATGAAACGGCGCGGCTGGCGGAGCAACTGACAAACACAGATTTCCGTGAAACGCTCTCCGGCGAGTTCGCGCAGTTTTACGCCGCACATGAGCAGGACAGAAGCCTGCTGCGCTTCCATTACCACAAGCTGGAGAACATCTGGCAGAGCCTGCGGGACCTGTCCTTGCCCCGCAGGGAGTATTCCTCCGAAATGACCACAATGCCGGAGCTGGCACGCTTCATCACGGAGGACGAGATCGACCACGCGCTGGATCGCGGCAGCGGCGTGGAGGGCGGCAAAGGCAGAATCTACGAATACTTCACCGCCGACCATACCGGCAGGGAAAAGGCAGCTTTCCTCAAAGATGAGTACGGCATAGGCGGGCGCTCCCATGCCGTTTCCGGTGCATCCCACAGCGGCGAGAATCACGACAGCCGCGGAATTACGCTGAAAAAGGCAGACTGCGCCAATGTGGAGCTAAGCTGGACGAAGGTGGCCGCAAGGATTGACAGCCTCATTCAGAAGGACCGCTTCCTCTCCCCAAGGGAAAAGGAGCGCTACGCCCAGCTTCAGCGGGAAAAGGAGGCGGAGCGTGAACTGCCAACACAGGCACAGACCGACTACAATGCCATCAAGGAAGCCCACCCGGACGACATCGTGCTGTTTCAGGTGGGCGATTTCTTCGAGATGTACGGCGAGGACGCAAAACAGGCGGCGGAGCTGATTGACCTCAACCTCACCACAAGAGCGATACCCGGCGCTGGCCGTGTGGAAATGTGCGGCGTACCGTCGCACAATTTAGAGATGTATGTAGAGAAATTGCGCGATAAGTATGATGTGACGATTGCCGAAGCGCCAGACTTTAGAGGTGAGCGCCGCGTCTATACCATGCGCTCCGTTGACCATGAAGCAGAGGCCGCCATTGACGCATACGAAGCCGAGTTTGGCGCAGACGGTACGAGGGTATTCCGCGATCCTGCCGCAGAGCAGCCACAGCCCACGGTGGCAGAGCTGTTTGAACAGTATAAGCTGACCGTAGGCAACGCGCTTGTCGCGGACGACGCTTTCCTCAACGCCTGCCGCAACTCTGACCGGGAGAACGCCTATCTGGAGGGCGCGGCGGCAATCCGGCGCATCGTCACAGAATCCGGCGATTTGCAGCTCACACGGCTTTATTTCAGCAACGCCTTTCGGACCGTCTCGATGCTGACGGTGAGATGCAATGTGTCAACAATCTCCTGCAGCGTGACATCGGGTTTGTCTTTTACCAGCTGATCGATGCTGGCGAGCTTCTCCGGGCTTAAAGCCGGTTTTCTTCCCCGAAGAAATGTTCGCGTTTCAAAGGAACCGGTTTCTTCCCAACTCTTTTTCAAACGATATACGGCGCTTCGATTTACCGAATAACAATCTGCGACTTCTTGTACCTTGTGCTTTTTCTCCAATGCCTCAATCAGCAGTTTTCTGGCTTCATTGTGCAACATTTCAATCATCCCCTTGCCTCGATACAGCTACGACAGCCTCATCCGCAATTTCTCCTTCGTGTTCCAGCGGACCTATCTTTTCTCGGACACCATCGCCAACAACATTCGCTTCGGAAAGCCCGATGCCTCCATGGAGGAGGTGCAGGCCGCTGCAAAGAAGGCGCGGTGCTACGACTTTATCATGGCACTGCCGGACGGCTTTGACACCGTCATCGGCGAGGCAGGCAGCTCGCTTTCCGGCGGCGAGCGCCAGCGCATTTCCATCGCCCGGGCAATTATGAAGGACGCGCCTATCATCATTCTGGACGAAGCCACTGCCAATGTTGACCCCGAAAATGAAAAGGAGCTGATGGAGGCCGTTGCGGAATTGACCCATGATAAGACGGTCATCATGATCGCCCACCGGCTGAAAACCGTGCGCCATGCCGACCAAATTTTTGTGGTCGATCACGGCGAGATCGTTCAGCAGGGCACCCATGACGAGCTGGTTGCTGTTGACGGGCTCTACCGCCGCTTCGTGGTGGAGCGGCAGCAGGCCGCCGGGTGGAAGGTCTGAAGAAACACAATCTAAAAAATATGAAAAGAAGCTCGTATCAGCTATTGACCGATACGAGCTTCTCCGTTTATTCTCTGTTTCCGGTAATAAAGTAGTCGCAATACTCTCCGCCATTCGCCAGCGTCTGTTTTCTGTGCAGCACGCCGTGCTGAAGCGTGATCATCACTTCATCAAGTTCGCAGAACAACGGCATGAGTTCGGAAACACCGAGTTTCTCCGCGTAAATGCAAATCGGGCAGCGGGTAATGCGGTAGTAACAGGCACCCTCATACGCTGCCCGACAAAATCCACCTTGAAGGAGGTCGGGTATTTCGCTTCCTTTTCGGGCGTGTACCATTTGGCGTATTTGACAACGCTCTTTTTGTTCTCCGCCTTGCCCTTGTCGGCCAGACAAACAATCTTGTTTGTCAAGTGTTATGCAGATGAGGTATAATGAAGGCAGCAGCTCTTAACGCCTGACGGTGCAAGGAAGAGTTCATTGAACCACATTTGCCTGACTGGATCGTGGTACAATAAAAAAGCACTATGAAAAAGAATGAGAAAGACAGGAAATCAATATGCGAAAACAACTGACAGATCTGCGCCGTAAGATGGCGGAGCGGGGCATAGACGCCTATATCGTTCCGACCACCGATTTTCACGGATCAGAATATGTAAATGATCATTTTAAATGCAGGGAGTATATCTCCGGATTTACCGGATCGGCGGGAACACTTGTGGTGACCGCAGAAGACGCCGGCCTGTGGACCGATGGCAGATATTTTCTGCAGGCTGCGCAGGAGCTTTCCGGCAGCGGCATACATCTTATGAAGATGAACCAGGCTGCAACGCCGACAATACCTGGATATCTCAGGGAAAATATACCTTCAGACGGTACGGTAGGCTTCGACGGCCGGATAGTAGGATGGAGCATGGGATGTGAACTGGAAAGGGACCATTCCGTTATCTGTGATCTGGATCTGGCGGGAGAAATATGGGCAGACAGGCCAAAGTTGGCAGGATCTGCAATATACGCCCTTCCAATGGAGGTGACAGGTGAAAGTGCAAAGAGTAAGCTTGAAAGGATCCGCCGGGCCATGGCCGAAAAACATGCGGACTTTCATCTTATTACCAGCCTGGAGGAGATAGCGTGGCTGTATAACCTTCGGGGAAATGATGTGAAATACACACCGGTGTTTTACGCTTTTGCACTCATAACCATGGAAGAAGACCGGCTCTATGTGCTGGACCGAAGCTTTGAGGAGCGGAGCACGCTGCCATATCTTCAGGTTTTCGATGATCTGCGCACCTTGGGGCCGGGCAGGATCCTGCTCAACAAAGATGTGACCAGCTACTCCCTCGTAAATGCCATATCGCCGCAGACAGAGATCATCAGCGGCACAGACCCGGCAGAGATAATGAAAGCCACCAAAAATCCTGTGGAGATAAGCTGTACCAGGAGAGCCCATATAAAAGACGGGATCGCCATGGTGAAATTCCTTCACTGGATCAAGACAAATGTAGGGAAACAAAAGATCACGGAAATCTCAGCTTCAGACAGACTGGAAGCTTTCAGGAGGCAGCAGCCGGGATGCTTTGATCTGAGCTTTGACACCATTTCCGGTTACATGGATAACGGTGCGATAGTCCACTATGCGCCATCGCCGGAGACGGACAGGGAGCTGAAGCCGGAAGGGCTTCTTCTGATCGATTCTGGAGGCCAGTACAAAGACGGTACGACCGACATAACAAGAACGGTCGTGCTTGGACCGCTGACGGGCCAGATGAAGGAGGATTACACTACTATATTAAAATCCAACCTGACCCTGTCCATGGCGAAATTTGCCAAAGGCACCACAGGCACGCAGCTGGACGAGACAGCCCGCAGGCCGGTCAGGGACAGAGGACTGGATTTCGACCACGGTACAGGACATGGCGTGGGACATATCCTCAGCGTCCACGAAGGGCCGAACAATATCAGTCCGAGAAACGGCAGCTGGCCCATCACGCCGGGAATGATAACCACAGACGAGCCGGGAATATACAAGGAAGGCGAGTACGGTATCCGTCTGGAAAACGAGCTGCTCTGTGTGGAGGATGCCGGAGGCAGCTTGAAGTTTGAACCAATAACCATGTGTCCTTTTGACAGGGAGGCTATCATCCCTCAGATGCTCACCGAAGAAGAAAGATCCTATCTAAACGGATATCACAGAAAAGTATATGACAGCCTGTCTCAGGGACTGGAACAGGATCTGAAGGACTGGCTGAAAGAACAGACGGCTCCCATATGACAGAAAAACGCCTGTTGATACGGATAAAATATATTTCATAAAAAAGCCGGCGGCTATGAAAATTCCGACGGCTTTTTATGCTTACATTATAAGGGGATGAATTTTTCTATGGCTTCGGCCACACCCAGGGATCTTTCCTGAGAAGACACATAAAAGGCATCGGACTTGAGGCAGCTGACAGAATTTGAGACCGCCACACCGACGCCGGCCCATCGGATCATTTCAGCATCATTGGTATTGTCACCGCAGGCCATTACCTCCGACGAGTCGATGGAAAGCCTGTTGCACAGCAATTTCAGTGAATTTGCTTTGTTTATACCGGCAGGCATTATCTCTATCAGGTAAGGCTGGGATTGAGCCAGGTACACGCTGTCTTTGAGATAGTCGGCAAGGCATGTCTGGATATGGGGAACAGACTCAGGCGGCGCCACGATCATGGCCTTTGGAGACGGGAGCAGGTTGTAATCATCAAAATTGCCTGCTTCTATTGCCTGGGTATTGGCCAGATCCGGGTCTATGGTCGTGCCTTCTGTGACCTTTTCCACCAGTATCTTGTGATCCTGGTAGAACTGGCAATATAATCCTCTCTGACGGCAGAAGCTTATGATCTGCCTCATCGTATGGACGGGCAGCGCTCTGGAGAACAGGACAGTCCCGTCGGCCTCTGTCACCATTGAACCGTTATAGCAGAGGACTTTGCACTCAGGGCCTATCTGGCGGGCATATTTCCTCGCTGAAAGATAGAGCCTGCCCGTCGCAATGACTACTGTGACTTTGGAGCGTATACAGGCCTGCAGCAGGGCAAGGGTGCGGGGGTGAATGCTGTTGTCTTTTTCAAGGAGCGTATTGTCCAGATCAAGTGCGATAAGCTTTATCATATTTTCACCTCAAAATATTCCTATCAGAGCTATAATGGTGCACAGTATCAGCAAAAGCTGGACTACCCAGTAAAAGGCTGTATACAGGTGCCTTGTGCGCGGCCGGTAAAACAAGTTTCCCAAGGCTATATGGGAAAACGGGCGATGAGGGCGGAAACAATATATCGGGGCTTCTTTAAGGTCGGAGAGGATCTCGCTGCTCACCCCGGCCGTATCCTGAGCGGAATCCGGGATATCGCCCACATTGCCGAAAAGACTGATATGGAGCAGTATATAGCACCGCTGCGCATAATAAAGATGCCTTGAAAAAGCATTGTTCCACCTGGCGGTCAGGACGATCGACAAAAATCCGGCTATGGTGAGGAAAAGATACATGGCAAATGTCATCACGGCATTCAGTGAACCGGACAGTGCCATGGCTCCTGCAACAAGGGCAAGAAAAATACTGTTAAAAGTGAGCCTTTCGTTTTCCACATGGCGTGCATGCTCAAGGTTTTCCGACATACAGGCAGTTATAAAATCGGCCTGTTCTTCGGTGAGTTCACGGCCTTCATATCTTTTCCACAAGGAATGTTCAAAGAGATAGTCATTGAATTGGCCGGTCGTTTTGAAGGAGGGTTTTTTGTTGTCCATAAAGTCATCCTTTGTAAATATCATTCTACAGATTTAAGTGATTCAGTCATGCTTATCTTGTCAATCTTGTGCCGCATGGTCATATTTACTATCATGGCAAAAACAAATGTGCCTGCAACGCTCAGTATATAACTGAGGACAGTTATGTGGACATCAAAGCTCATCAGATCGACCTGTATCCTGTCCATGACAAACCGGTGGAGCAGCGTGCCCAGAGGTATGCCTACGATGGCTGCGATAGCAGTCAGGACAAGATTTTCCCTGAATACATAGGACGAAGTCTCTCTTGGGTAAAAACCCAAGACTTTGATGGTCGCGATCTCTCTTATCCTTTCGGTTATGTTTATGTTGGTCAGATTATACAGGACGATAAACGCAAGGGCCGCAGCGCTGACGATTATAAGGGCGACCACATAGTCAAGGCTTTGCATGGTATTGTTGATCCGTGTCTTGAAATCTTCAGTGACCGATACTGAAGAAACTCCGTTAGACTCGGCTATCAGGGAACCGGCTTCCTGCGGTGTTGAAGCAGCCTGACCTTCGCCTGTGTCTGTTCCGATTATATAGGCTGCATTGATCTGGGGATCGCCCCATGCGTCCGCATAAGTTTCATCGTTTATATACAGATAATTGTATACATAGTTGTCGCACAGACCTGCGATCCTGACAGTGAGCGGGTTCATTTCGCTGTCATAAACGGTAAAGTCATCGCCGACTTCAATGCCGAGGACTTGTGCAAGATTGCTGTTGATGATGCCTTCACCGGCCTTCGGGTAATCCAGCTGCCCGTCATCGTTGTGAAGGTCTATGAAATTGCTGATCGGATCATCATTTCCGCAGACTACCAGATTGACGGACTTGATCTGCCCGTCCATGCGGGCGTCCACCGAACCGGTATACAGGAAAAGGCAATCCTCAATATAAGCTGAGTTGTCCTCCAGGAAGGTTTCCTGATCTGCCTGGCTCATATCATGGTTAAAAGTCACTTCATAATCCACATGGAAGATCTCATCATACTGCATGGACACGACATTCTTTATGGAATCCCTTATTCCGAAGCCTGCAACCAGCAGGGCTGTGCAGCCGCATATGCCGACGATCATCATAAAGAAACGCTTCTTATATCTGAATACATTCCTGATGGAAACCTTCTGCAAAAATTTGAGCCTGTTCCAGAAAGCAGGGATCCGTTCAAGGAAAATCCGCTTGCCTGCAGACGGAGCCTTGGGCCTTATCAGCTGAGCCGGGGCTTCGCCAAGTTCCTGATGGCAGGAATACAGGGTGGTGCCTACAGAACACAATATTGCCACTGCCAGAGCAAGAGCGCCGGTGAGCCAGTCAAAGACGATGATGACATCGGCAAACTCATACATCATCTTGTAGACTTCCCAGATGACGGTTGTAAACACATATGTTCCGGCAAAAAATCCTGCAACTCCTCCTATGATAGCGGAACTGCCTGAGTAGAACACATATTTTTTGAGTATCTGTCCGGAACTGTAGCCCAGGGCTTTGAGGACTCCTATCTGAGTACGCTGTTCCTCGATCATACGGCTCATGGTAGTCATGCAGACTAAAGCGGCTACCAGAAAGAAGAATATAGGGAATATCTTGGATATACCTTCTACTATGCTGGTGTCGCTGTCAAAGCATACATAACCTACATTGGCCTGGCGGGTGAGGACATAGTTTGTAGGGTGTTCTATATCATCTATCTGTTTTTCGGCGTCATCAAGCTGTGCCTGCGCATCGTCAAGCTGCGCCTGACCTTCAGCAAGTTCGGCCCGTGCATTTTCCAGCTGGGCCCTGCCCCGGTCGATCTCTTCCTGGCCGCTGTCAAGCTGGGCTTCTGTGGAATTTAACTGTGCCAGGCTGTCATCAAGCTGGGCTTTTGCCTCATCGAGCTGAGCCTGGGCAGAGGCGAACTGCTGATCCAGGGCAGCTTTTTGAGCGGCATACTGTTCATCTGTCAGAAAGCCTGAGTCGTGATAGGCCTTGAGCTGTGCATAGGCATCATCACGCTGCTCCTCGAAGGCTGCCAGGTTGGCCTCGTATTGGGAAAGTCCTTCTTCATATTGGGTGAGTCCGTCCTGCAGTGCTGCCCTGCCTTCATCTATCCTGGCCTGATTTTCATCAAGTTCCTGCTGGCCGGAGGCTATCTCTGACTGGGCCTGAGCTATATCCTGCTGATGCTGGGATAGCTCGGCCTCTGCGTCGGCCACTTCCTGCCGGGCATCGTCCACTATTGAATCATAGCGGCGTTCTGATGCCGTATCAAGGGCCTCGGTTAGAGGATCTTCCGCATCCTGGACTATCTGATCGTATTCGTCGCTGAAAATAAAGGCTGAGTCTTCAAGCCTGACATAGATCTCTGTGTAGACATCAGACGAAAAACCTTCTGCCGGGATCATGACAAAACATGCAACGCTGCCGTCGCCGATGGAAGAAGAACCTCTTTCAAAGTTGAGATAGAGAGGGGAATCGGCAATGCCGGTAATGGTGTAACTGTCATAGGCCAGCATATCCAATGTGTCGTCCGTGTTGGAAGAACTTATATATATGGTCTTGCCGATATCATCTTCGGTGAAATACTGTGGGTCGCCGAGACATTCGCTGCCTTTGGACGGCATGGTGCCGGCTACCAGAGAAGGGGTGTTTATTTGGTCGGAAATGGTGAGGAACCTTGTCGTGATCTCCTGAGAATCATCATCCTCATCGTAAATGAGCACATCGGCGGAGTAAGATCCTTCGGCCACAGCGACCCCGTCGGTGTCTGATATGATGCTCACATCTTCGTCTTCAAGTCCGAGGGTAGACATGAGCTGGTAATCAAAAAAACCATGTTCGGATAAGTATTTGTTTCCGGTTTCAAGAAAAGCTGTCCTGCATGCTTTCAAACCGGAGAAAAAGCCTACGCCCAGAGCAACTATGGCCAATATGGCCGCCCATCTGCCTAAGCTGCCTTTTATTTCGCGCAATGTGGACTTGAACATAACGCTTCTCATGGATACACACCTGCCGTTTCTACCATTCTATTTCTTCGATAGGTACCGGAGCATCGTTGAGCTCCTGAGATACCACGGTGCCGTTCTTTACATGTATTACTCTGTCGGCCATAGGCGTTATGGCCTGATTGTGGGTTATGATTATGACTGTCATACCCGTTTGCCTGGCAGTGTCCTGGAGCAGTTTAAGTATGGCTTTGCCGGTATTGTAATCCAGCGCCCCTGTAGGCTCATCGCAAAGGAGCAGCTTTGGGTTCTTGGCAAGGGCTCTGGCAATGGCCACTCGCTGCTGCTCTCCTCCGGAAAGCTGAGAAGGGAAATTGTTCAGTCGTTCGCCCAGACCGACCTTTCGCAGAGCCTCGGCCGAGTCCATGGGGTTTTTGCATATCTGAGTCGCAAGAGATACATTTTCAAGAGCTGTCAGGTTCTGTACAAGATTATAGAACTGGAACACAAATCCTATGGCGTATCTCCTGTATGTAGTGAGCTGTTTAGAATTGTATTTTGAAATCTCCTCCCCGTCCAGCCAGACATTGCCGGAAGTGAGGGTGTCCATGCCGCCCAGGATATTCAGGAGAGTAGTCTTTCCTGCTCCTGAAGGGCCTACTATGACGCATGTCTCGCCTTTGCCGATCTCAAAAGTGGCGTCTCTGAGGGCTTCTATCTGTATTTCCCCCATCTGATAAACTTTTTTTACATTTTCAAACTTTACAAACGCTCCCATATGAGCAGCCTCCGAAAGATTTCTGATTTACTATATTCTAACATAATAGAAATCATTTTAAAAGGACAAAACGGTGTCGCCATGCTGAAAAAATTATGAAAAAATCCACTACTGACAAAGCGGTAAGGCACAGTGACAGGACGGGGCTCCATATGAGGGGAATGTATGTCCGGAAAAAAATATGCGAGATCGCAGCCCCTGCCATGATGCAGGCGGCAGATGAAGCCCCATCGTCAAGGGACGAGGATAGCCCAAGATAATAATAAGCTGCAGCAGGGCAGGCAAGAAAGACAGAGGAGAAGGCTGCGCCGGCCATGACAGAAGAAAAAATAAAAAGGCCTTTTCCGGCAAATGCCATGCCCATAGAAGAAAGCTCAAGGAGAAATATAAAGAATATGCTTCCTGCATATATCCCTTTTTTTGCAATTACTGCCGCAGTAAGCACAGGTCCGGCAGCTGCGCCGGCAATAAGGGGGAGTATTGGCGGCAGATCCGCTGTTTTTTCCGTCCATATGGCGGAAAGAGGACCGGCTGCGCAGAAAGAGGATAAAAAAGTAAAGGCTCTGATCCTGAAGCAGCAATATACCGATCGCCTGCTCCTGCGGCACATCATATCTGCATGAGACCGGTCTCCGGAACCGGGAAGGCGTACCGAGCATACTGTCATCATGGAAAACAGCAGGACAATGGCCGGCCCCGGAAAATAAGCAAATATCATCTGGAAAGGAATAACGCAGATCATGGCGGCCGATGAAAACAGGCCGAGGCAGCAGGCCTTTGCCGGAGCCGGATGGCGGCTGCTGAAAATGAAGTTGACGGGGACGGTCAGCAGCGCGGGAAAAGGAAAGATGCCCAGAAAAAGAACGCCTGCTGCAGCCCAGTCGTCAGAACTGCCATAGGCGGTCAAAAAAGCGGAACATGCCCAGACGGCAGCAGAAAGTATCAAAAATACCCGTAAAGGCAGAAATCTGAGCCACGGCCTGATAAATACAAGGCCGGCAGCACCGGCGGCTGCGAGCACAAGGCCGCAGCCAATGGTACAGGCATAAAATGACAAGCCTGCAACAGGCATAAAAAACAGGAACAGATTTAACAAGTTCATGCCGTATAAATGGATAAACAAAAGAAGCCCTCCGCTGTTTGTGATGATTTAGTGACAGATAGTAGTATTTTGCAGGGCAGAGGACATTATGCTTTACTTTTGAATGCAAAAGATGTTATAATTTCAAAAAATAGGGATTTGAGGCATATTATGTCAGATTTTTTTCGAGACACATTACACATAGCAGCAGACGGACAGCTCCATGTAAATGAATTTATCTTGGCGGCTATAGTTGTGGTTGCGGCAATACTGCTGATAGCGGTTGCCAGAGATGTGGCCAGATCCGTAAAAAACAAGATGCCGGGACGAAAGAGTACAATATTCAGCCACCGGAAAAACAGATATAAAGACAGGATAAACAGAAAAAAGAAATTTTAATATCTATAATATGTAAGCCCCGCATAAGCGGGGTTTTTAATTTGCCCGTAAGCGGCGGACGGCGGTGTGCGGGCCGGCTAAAAGCTGTAACCGTTTGTCTCGCAGCACTGGCATGTGATGCAGCCGTTATCATCACTATGGGAACGGCCGTCTGCCGCAGGTTCCTGGCAATTTACAGCCGCCCGCTGGTCGAGGAGCTCATCTATCCTGTTGACGCTTGGCTGGCCGCAGCAGCACTCGTCGGAATTGAAGCATTCTGCCTCCCATGTATCACATGGATTGCACTGCCCGATATCGTCGCAAGGCAGGCAGACTTCCCTGGCATTGAGATTGAACAGGGACGGCCTTGTGACCTGCATCCTGACCTGCGGAGTGACCACCAGAGACCCTGAAAGTGTTATGGCGCCATCCTCGGCGGCGGTAAGGGTCGGATTTAATATTGATGCACATGCGCCGAAGTCAAATTGAAGGGAAGGCGCCATGTTGGATATCTGACACGGGATCTCAGCTCCGCATATGGCGAAGGATGGGTTGCCTGTTACTGATATAGGCGTACCATCTGCTGTTGAATAGCATAGTCTGAACTGACAGGCGTTTCCGCCGCTGTATAGTGTACCTTCCAGTACGATGGTGGCCGTCAGGCTCCATGGACCTGTAGCGGAGATCAGGACGAAATGTCCGGGACATATATCGGAACAAGGCGGAGAACAAGGGCATTTGCTTATTTCAGGCATTATGCCGCTTATGTCTCCGATAAACTGGCCTCCTGACTGTGAAACATCTGTTATGGCAACACCATCGACTGTCACTGCAAGGTCTGCCGGAAGCGTGGGGGTGGTGATGCCGAAAGATCTGGTGATCACATATGCGTGATTTATGTCAAAAGTGGTAGACGCATTTACTGTTACATTGCTGCATCCGTCATTTCCACAGCAGCAGCATACGATCTTGCATATGTTATCCATATTGCAGCAAGGGTCCTGGCAGCATGTATCCTGACATTTGTGCTGGCCCTGGCAGCCGCAGTGACATCCCCCCTGGCAGGTACATTTTGACGGACTGCAGGCGGCAGAACCTATGCTTAGCTGCTGGTCGAAGGAAGCAGCGGTAGTCGTCAGTGCCGTCAATATAGGTGAGGAATTCTCTTCCGCATCGTAGAATACTTTGGTCAGATAGACCAGATTTCCCCGCCGTCCGGCAGGGGTAAAGCTATTTTGTAAACAATTCATTTTTCATGATCCTCTCTTAATAAAATGAGATGTTATATTATATGCTTTCCATATTTTGGTGGTGATTTTGTGGGGAAAATTCATCAAAATAACCGTAAAAACTATTGAATAGTGGGTGAAAATGGTGTATAGTGGTGATAGTAAACTCAAAACAGGCTTTTTGTGACCATTTTTAAGGAGAACAGTCCATGTTTATGGGAACCACTTACAACTCCATAGATGATAAAAAGCGGATGATCGTCCCTGCAAAAATGCGTTCAAGCCTGGGAAACCGCTGCATCCTGACCAAGGGACTGGATCTCTGCCTGTATATATATACGGTAGAGGACTGGGAAAAGCAGCTTGAAAAAATATCCAAACTGCCGGAGGGTGATCCTAAGGTAAGGGCATTTATCAGGCATGTGTGCGCCAATGCCGCCGAATGTGAGTTCGATAAGCAGGGAAGGATAGTAATCCCGCAGGATCTGATAGACTATGCTCATATCGAAAAGGAACTTGTCACCATGGGAGCCATGTCCAAGATAGAAGTATGGGCAAAGGAAGAGTGGGAGGCTCCTGACAATACGGGCAGAACAGACGCAGAAAATTATGACGCCGCATTGATGGGATATAATTTCTGATGGCGGAGGCTGATATGGAGTTTAAGCATGAACCGGTAATGTTAAGCCAGTGCATAGAAGGCCTCAATATAAACCCAGACGGTGTATATGTGGACGGCACCTTGGGAGGGGGAGGCCACAGCAGTGCCATATGCGGCATGCTCAGCCCTGCGGGGACGCTGATAGGCACTGATGCTGACAGAGATGCGCTGGAAGCTGCCGGACAGAAACTGAAAGACAAAAAATGCCGTATACATCTGGTAAACAGCAATTATGCTGATATAAAAGATGTGCTGGCAGATCTGGGGATAGAAAAAATAGACGGTGCGCTGCTTGATCTTGGAGTATCCTCTTTCCAGCTTGACAATCCGCAGAGAGGATTTTCATATATGAACGATGCGCCTCTGGATATGAGAATGGATCAGGACGGAGGGATGACTGCAAAAGATGTGGTGAACAGTTATTCCCAAAAGGAACTGACATCAGTCATATCCAGGTACGGAGAGGAAAGATGGGCCTCGCGCATAGCTGAATTTATCGTCAGATCAAGAAAGGACAAGCCCATAGACAGTACCGGAGAACTTGTGGACATCATCAAGGCCGCAGTACCTGCGTCAGCCAGGAGGACAGGCCCTCATCCGGCAAAAAGGACTTTTCAGGCCATAAGGATAGAAGTCAATGATGAACTGGGGCAGCTCCAAAGGGCGGTGGAAAATTTCTGTGACATACTGTCGCCGGGAGGAAGGCTGTGCATCATAACTTTCCACTCCCTGGAGGACAGGATAGTAAAAGAGATATTCAGCAGACGGGCAAATCCGTGTACCTGCCCCAAAGAATTCCCGGTCTGCGTATGCGGCAAAAAGGCCGATATAAAAAAGATAACAGGTAAACCGATCATTCCTTCCGAAGAAGAAGTCAGCAGAAATCCAAGAGCAAGAAGTGCAAAACTGCGGATAGCAGAAAAAATATAAAGATCACAGAGGAAAAAAATGGCTACAGCTAACAGAGCATATACATCTGAATATACATTTAACC
The DNA here is from genome assembly GCA_900542565.1 of uncultured Eubacteriales bacterium. Taxonomy (GTDB): domain Bacteria; phylum Bacillota; class Clostridia; order Peptostreptococcales; family Anaerovoracaceae; genus Fimisoma; species Fimisoma avicola. The sequence continues at coordinate 23,580 of UQOC01000018.1, forward strand.
GTGCGCCTGAGCGCCAGCCGGAGAGAGTCAGGAGGACACGTCAGAGGCCTCAGCAGGCGCCTCAGCGGCAAAAAAAGAAAGCCCGGCAGACGGCCGTAATGACTGCACCTGTACTCAGGGCGCTGATAATAGGCACGGTAGCCCTGGGCATATTGCTCATAGGCATAGTGGTGGTCAATGCTCAGACAGCAGACCTGCAATACTCCATCAATCAGATGAGAAACGAAAACAGGACCATACAGTCTGAAATAGATATGCTCAACATGCAGATAAGCAGCAATACAGGAATAGAGAAGCTTGAGACATTTGCAACTGACCAGATAGGCATGCGCTACCCCCAGGAAGGGGAAAGCATACTCATCTACAGCGGGGTAAGCCATGACGACAGCCTTGCCGATATGATAAAAGCAAAGGCTTATGAATAATGGGACATAACTGCCAATATATATAGTCTTGTGAAAAAATAACTTCATACCAACCGAAAGCAGATGCGACAGGTGAGATAAAGCCGGATAACTTAATATATAAGTATTAATGTTCCGGCTTTGTGTATAATATGGAGACAGTGTAAATGAAAAAAACATCAGTGGGTGTAAAAAATAAAAAAAGGATAGCCATAGGTTTTATCATACTGGCGGTGCTGATGATATTGCTTGCGTTTCGTGTTGCATGGATACAGGTGGTCAACGCCGATGAACTGACACGCAAAGCCATAGATCAGCAGACCAGCGATGTGCCGATAGAAGCAAAGCGCGGCAATATATATGACAGGAACGGCAATGAACTGGCCACCAGCGTCATATGCTATTCATTGTGGGTAAGGCCCGCAGAACTGGCGGAAGTAATGGATGAGGAGCAGATAAGCCAGCTTGCGGAGGATCTTTCTGCGGTCATCGGTGATGATGCGGAAGATATCAGGGCTGACCTGGTGAGAGAGCAGGCTCTCGTAAGGGTGGCCCAGTATCTGGACAAAGAGCAGGCGGAAAAGGTGAGAGATATGGAGATAAGCGCCCTTTCTCTTTCCGAAGGGACCAGGAGATATTATCCCCTGGGCAATTTCGCATCACAGCTGCTGGGAAGCGTGACCATAGACAACACCGGCAGGACGGGTATCGAACTGCAATACGACCAGTATCTGAGCGGAATAGCAGGAAGATGGGTCAAAAATACCGACCTGTCAGGAAATGAGCTGGTGAACGGCTCAGAAGCATATTATGAGGCAGAAGACGGGCTCAATGTAGTCCTGACCATAGACGAGACCATACAGTATTATGTGGAGAGAGCGCTGGAAGATGGCATGGAAGAGACTGACGCAGACAGGATAATGTGCCTGGTCATGGATCCCAAGACCGGAGAGATCCTTGCCAGCGCCGTAACGCCGGGATTCGATCCCAACAACGCCACAGAGCCTGACGATGAAGAGGAAAAAGAAGCTTTTGAATCCATGTCGTCAGATGAACAGATCTCATATCTCAATAAAATGTGGAGAAATCCGATCGTCAGCGATACATATGAGCCGGGGTCAACTTTTAAGCTGATAACCGCCTCTTCGGCACTGGAAGAAGGGGCCATAACCAGCGAAGAAACATTCACATGCGACAGCCATGTGACCATAGCCGGGGTGACTCTCCACTGCTGGAGTACCAGAGACCACGGCACTCAGACCATCAAGCAGGCGCTGGGAAACTCCTGCAACCCGGCTCTGGCAAAGGTAGCTACAAAACTGGGCGCAGCTAATTTTTACAAGTATCTGGAGCTTTACGGGATAACTGAACCTACAGGTGTGGACTATCCGGGAGAAACCAGCTCGATCATGTATGCCCTTGAAGATGTGGGCCCGGTGGAACTGGCAACCATGGGATACGGCCAGAGCATATCGCTGACGCCGATACAGCTTCTGACGGCAGTCAGCGCCATAGGAAACGACGGTGTACTGCTCCAGCCGAGATATGTCAAAGCCCTTACCGATGCGGACGGAAATGTTGTTGAAGAATTCGAGACAAAAGAAGTCCGCCAGGTGCTTTCCGAAGAAACTGCGGCAGAGATGCGCGAAGCCATGGAATATGCCGTATCCGAGGGTGGCGCAGGAGCCATCAACATACCAGGATACAGGATAGGCGGAAAGACCGGCACAGCCAACAAAGTAGAAAACGGAGTATATGGAAAATACTATTACAGCTCTATTTTGGGAATGGCGCCGATGGATGATCCGCAGATAGCCATCCTCGTGGTGGTAGACAGCCCTAAGGGTGCTTATTACGGATCACTGACGGCAGGGCCCATCGCAAAGAGCATATTGGAAGATACTTTGAGATACATGAACATAGAACCTCAGTATACAGAGGAGGAACAGGCAGCCATAGAAGGCAACTATACAGTAGTACCGGATGTGGTAGGGCAGGAATACAGCGAAGCTGCCGGAGTAGTAGCCGGAAACCAGCTGGTGTATACCAAGCCTGACGATGCCGGAGAAGATTTCATAGTTGCAGCCCAATATCCTGCTGCAGGAACTAAAGTCAAGAGAAATTCTACGGTTTACCTGTACGATCAATAACCAGAAGTCAGGCCGGAACACCCGGCGTGAGGCATAATTGAAACTATCAGATCTTTTAAAGCGGGATGAGATCATTTCCGTGAAGGGGCCGGACAGGGAAATAAGCTCCATAGTCTATCACTCGGAAAAAGCGTCAAAAGATTCCCTGTTCTTTGCCATAGACGGCCAGTTCCACCAAGGCACGGACCATATAAGAGAGGCGGCCGCAAAAGGGGCAGCCGCTGTGGCAGTGGCAGGAGATAAGAAAGATTGCATGACCGGAAAAGATAAAGACAGCCTTACGGTGGTCAGAGTGCCAAATGTTAGAAGAGCACTTGCTCTGGCAAGCTCAAGGATGTATAATAATCCGTCTGGAAAACTTCTTGTCATAGGGGTCACTGGAACCAAGGGAAAGACCACAACAGCCTTCATGATAAGGCAGATCCTGCAGGAATCAGGGATAAAGACCGGTATCATCGGGACTGTGGAAAACGGTTACGACGGGCATATGGCAAAGGCAAATGCCACTACGCCGCAGCCGCCGGAGATAAACAGCCTGCTGGCTGAAATGGCAGAAAACGGATGCCGGGCGGCGGTGATCGAAGTCTCATCCCAGGGACTCATGCACAGCCGCATAGATGGGATAGACATAGATATAGGGGTATTTACAAATATATCTCCAGATCATATAGGAAAAGGAGAACACAGGAACTTCAGGGAGTATCTTTGTTGGAAGAGCACTTTGTTTCAAAAATGCAGATGGGCGGTAGCCAACATTGACGATCCCCATACACCTGAAATATTAAAAAATTCGCATCTTGAGAAAACGGTGTTTTTTGGGGAAAACGGTTCAGGCGATCTGGTCGCAGATGATATATCGCTGAAAATTGAAAATGGCTTTCCGGTAACAACATATATGCTTAGCGCCAGGCTGCCTGGGAAAAACAGAACTGTAAGGCCGATAAAGGTAAACATGGCAGGCAGGTTCAATGTGGAAAATTCACTGGCAGCGATAGGAACTGCAAGGCTCCTGGGAGTGCCATGGAAGCACATAGACAGCGCCATGGAAAAGATCAGGGTACCGGGCCGTGTGGAGATCGTCCGTGTAAATGCCGGATTTACGGCAATGGTAGATTATGCCCATAACGGCATCGCACTCAGGAATCTGCTTGAAAGCCTGCGCGAATACAGGCCAGAGAGGATCATAATCGTCTTTGGCTGCGGCGGAAACAGAGATCCGGGCAGGCGGAGAGAAATGGCAATGGCGGCGGCCGGATATGCGGATACGATCATAATAACCTCAGATAATCCGCGCCGCGAGGATCCCATGAAGATAATCGGTGATATTACTTCGGCAGTGAATGAGACGGATGTGCTGCATGAAAAGCAGGTGCTGATAATACCTGACAGGAAAGAGGCCATCGAAACAGCATTGAATACGGCTGGGAAAGGTGATTTTGCGGTCATAGCCGGAAAAGGCCATGAAACATATCAGATCATAGGCACAAAAGTCCTGCACTTTGACGACAGAGAGGTCATTTTATCCTGGAGAAAGGATGAACCATGAAAGAATTCACATTAAAAGAAATAGCCTCCGCCACAGGAGGACGGATCATAAGAGGAGATGAGAACGCCAGGATAAAAGGCTTTTCCATAGATTCCAGGGAAGCCTTGCAGGGCAAGATGTTCTTTGCCATAATCGGGCCAAACAACGACGGCCACGATTATCTTGGCCAGGCTGGACAAAAAGGCTGCTCAGCCGCAGCCATATCCGATGAGTCGAAAGTGCCGCCAGACGGCGACATGGCTCTGATTCTGGTAGAAAACACGACCAAAGCCCTTCAGGATCTGGCAGCATATTACCTGAGCCTGCTTCCGCTCATAAAAAAGATAGGAGTGACCGGAAGCGTAGGCAAGACCAGCACAAGAGACCTGATGTACTATGTGGCTTCCACCAAGTATAAGACCGGCAGGAACAAGAAAAACTACAATAACTCCCACGGACTTCCCCTTTCGATACTGGAATTTGATGAGGATACGCAGGTTGCAGTGCTCGAAATGGGTATGGATTCTCCCGGAGAGATCAGGCTCCTTGCCGGAATAGTACATCCGGATATAGCTATTATAACCAAGATAGCTGAAGTGAACATCGAGATGATGAAAAATCTCGAAAATATATTCAACGCAAAGATGGAGATAACCACCTATTTTGATGAAAGCTCAACTCTCATCGTAAATGCTTCATGCGCTATGTTGTCACCGGAAAGGACAGCAGGTCCATATGGCCTGGTGACCGTAGGCACCGAAGGAAACAGAGACTATATGGTAAAAGACATTTGCGATATGGGAGATAAAGGTATAAAATTCACCTTAATACGAGACCATAAAGAATACCAAATGAGCCTTCCGGTACCGGGAGCCCATAATGCGGTAAACGCAGCCCTTGCCGTGGCGGCAGGCGAGCTCATAGGCATAAGTCCGCAGGAGGCGGCAGAGGGGCTTAAAAGAACAGAACTGACAGGCAAAAGACTCAAGATATCAGAAAAGAACGGCTTCAAGGTCATAGACGATACCTACAATGCCTGTGAAGATTCGGTAATATCGGCGCTGGATACGCTGGCGGCCACAGAAGGCAAAAGAAAGGTGGCGATCCTGGGAGATATTATCGGGCTGGCTGAAAGAGCCGAGCCTGACCACAAAAATGTCGGCGCTTACGCAGCCAAAAAAGGAGTGGATCTGCTGATCGCCGTCGGGGATGATGCCAGATATTACGCTCAGGGTGCCAGCGGACTGATGGAAGAGGAGAACATAAGGTATTTTCCCAAGAAAGAGGACTTTATAAGGATCAAGGATTCATTGCTCAGGGAAGGGGATGTCATCCTCGTCAAAGCTTCCCGCGGCATGGAAATGGAAAAGATCGTAAACGAAATCATAAGATAAGATCAAGGAGAAAAATATGGAATCATTAATATTCCCGATAATAGCATTATTCGCAGCATGGGTCCTGGGGGCGCTGTTCACCAGATTGCTGATTCCTTTTCTGGAAAAGAAACAGTTCAGACAGTTTGTCAGAGATGAGGGGCCGCAGTCACATCTGAAAAAGACCGGTACTCCCAGCATGGGAGGTCTGGTGATAATATCTGCCGCTTTCCTGTGCAGCCTTGTGGTCACAATATATACCGGGACTTTCAGGATCCAGGCCCTGGCCGTACTCATAGCCATGGTACTGTTTGGACTGATAGGTTTTATAGACGACTATGAAAAGGCTGTAAAAAAGAACAACCTGGGGCTCAATCCAAAGCAGAAGATAATCATGCAGTTTGGATTTTCTCTGCTCTTTGCCATATTTGCCATGTATTTTCCGGGCGGTCCCATAGACGGAAGCTGTATATGGATACCTGTCTTTGATGTGACCATAGACCTGGGGATATTCTATATACCGTTTGCGGTTTTTGTAATGGTAGCTTTCAGCAACGCAGTCAATCTTACAGATGGCCTTGACGGACTGGCTTCGGGCATAACGGCGCTGGTGGCTTTCTTTATGGTACTGGCGGCAACATCCTTCGGGTACACGGACCAGCCTGTGATCTTTGGAGCCGTAGCAGGAGGCTGCCTGGGATTCCTGATGTTCAACAAGAATCCGGCAAAGATATTCATGGGAGATACGGGATCCATGGCTCTTGGAGGAGTCCTTTCAGCAGGAGCCCTGCTCATGAAACTGGAATTCCTGCTGGCCATAGCAGGCCTCATCTATGTTATAGAAGCTCTTTCTGTAGTGATACAGGTGACATACTATAAAAAGACTAAGAAGAGGATATTTAAAATGGCTCCCATACACCACCATTTTGAACTCTGCGGCATGAAAGAGAGAAATGTGGTCGTCATGTTCTGGGCTTTTGCCGCCGTATGCTGCTTGCTGGCCATAGTCATAATGAACTTATAAAGATCATAAGAGGTGCGGTTATGGATAATATAAATCTCAACAACATAAAAGGGAAAAAAGTGCTGGTAGTAGGCATGGGCAGGTCAGGCATAGCGGCTTTGCAGGCCATGCTCAAACTGGGCGCTGATGTGACCGTTCAGGATGCCAAAAAGGCTGACGAGATGGACGGTCAGCTTTTGAGTTTTTTGACAGGAAAGGGACTGAAGCTGTGTCTTGGATCTGTCCCGGACGATATTTGTGATTTTGACATGATGATACTGAGTCCGGGCGTTGATCCGGAACTTGATTTCATATGCCGCGCCAGAGAGGCCGGGGTGGAGATAACAGGAGAACTGGAGATCGCCTACAGGATATGCCGCGGCCGGTTCGTTGCGATCACAGGGACCAACGGCAAGACGACTACCACAGCCCTGACCGGAGAGATATTTAAAAGATCCGGAAGGAGCACATATGTGGTAGGAAATATAGGCGTTGCTGTCATATCCAAAGCTCTTGACACCCAGGAAGATGACTGGCTGGTGACCGAGACCAGCAGTTTCCAGCTTGAGACAACGAGATATTTCAAGCCTGTGGTATCGGCCATACTCAATATAACGCCGGATCATATGAACCGCCATCACACCATGGATAACTACAGCATGGCTAAAGCAAAGATCTTTGCAAATCAGGATGAAAGCGGTTACTGTATCATAAACGGTGACGATGAAATTTGCTGCCGCCTGGCCGAAAACTGCCGGGCGAAAGTGAGGATGTTTTCTCTGGAAAAGGAGCTGCATGACGGCGCATTCCTGAAGGATGGCACCCTTGTCATCGCTGACGGCGGCCAGGTCACAGAACTGTGCCGCCGGGATGAACTTAAGATAATAGGCCGCCACAACATACAAAACGCACTGGCAGCCGCTGCCATATCCTTCTATGCAGGGATACCTGCGCCTGTCATCAGAGAAGGGCTCATAAACTTTGGAGGAGTGGAACACAGGATAGAATACTGCGGAAGCGTAGACGGAGTAAAATATTATAATGACTCAAAGGCAACAAATGTAGATGCGGCAGTAACAGCCATAGAAGCCATAGGAAAGGATATCATACTTATTGCCGGAGGTGACGGCAAGGGCCAGGATTTTACCGACCTGATAAAGAACTTCAGGGGCAGGGTAAAACATCTGATACTCCTGGGACGCGACGGTCCGCTCATCAGCGCCGCCGCCGATAAGGAAGGATACGGGGATCATGAGTCCTGTCCCAACATGGAAGAATGCGTAAAGCGGGCAGCTCAAATGGCAGACAGCGGAGATACAGTTCTATTGTCTCCGGCCTGTGCCAGCTGGGATATGTACGATAATTTTGAGCAGAGAGGCCGCCACTTTAAGGAAATCGTGGCAAGACTGAGTAAATAGGATGTTTTCCATATGAAGAGATCAAAAGTTCTGACAACTGAATCTGCAGCAGAAGAAAAGAAACCGAAAAAAAAGCGGTTCAGATTTCTTCCGGAGGAAAAAAGCGGGGACCTGTGGCTCATATTGCTTACGGTCGTACTGGTGACATTTGGCACTGTAATGATATTCAGCGCCAGCTACTATAAGTCGATCAGTGAAGCGGGCGACCCCTACGCTTACCTCAAACGGCAGCTTATGTGGGTTGCTGTGGGATTTGTGGCCATGTGGGTGCTGTCAAAGATAGATTATCACATATGGGGGAAACTATACAAAGTAATACCCATACTCTGCATAGGCCTGCTTGCCCTGATCTTTACTCCCCTTGGCATTGAGGTAAACGGAGCTGTCCGCTGGATAGGGGCCGGCCCCATAACGATCATGCCGGGAGAAATCGCCAAGATGGGACTGATAATATTTGTTGCAGGATACTTTGACAGATACCCCAAACGGGCATACAGCTTCTGGCAGGGGGTCATACCTGTCGTGATGCTGGCGGCAGTATATGCGGGCATGATAATGCTCCAGCCCAACATGTCCACGGCATTTACGATCGTATTTATTGCCGGAGGAATGCTGCTGGTCTCAGGAGTCAAATGGAGACATATGGGCATACTGGCAGGTGGCGCCGGAGTAGCGGCAGCCGCAATGATTTTTACAGACTCTGACGGGTACAGGCTTTCCAGGATAACCAGCTTCCTCGATCCTTTTGCCCATGCTCTTGACGACGGATGGCAGGTTGTACAGTCTCTGCTGGCTCTCGGCACAGGAGGACTTACGGGTCTGGGCCTTGGTAACAGCATACAGAAGAACCTGTATCTGCCGGAACCGCAAAACGATTTTATACTGGCGATAATAGGGGAAGAGCTTGGTCTTGTGGGCGTGCTGTGCCTCATGGCCGTTTACATGGTGCTGATATGGAGAGGCTGCCATGTGGCGATAAACGCAAAAGACTATATGGGTATGATGATGGCTTCCGGCATAACCATAATGATAGGCATACAGGTTATACTGAACATTGCCGTAGTCACATCGTCATTTCCGCCGACAGGGATAATACTCCCATTTGTAAGCTACGGAGGAAACGCATTGCTCATCTTTATGGGCGCAATGGGTATCCTGCTTAATATTTCAAAATCTTCAGACATATAGGTGGCATGATATGAAAGTGATCGTTACAGGCGGAGGAACAGGCGGACATATTTACCCTGCTCTTGCCATAGCAGATAAATTTAAGGAAATGGACCAGGATACGCAGATATTGTATATAGGGTGCAGTGAAGGCATAGAAAAAGATGTGGTCCCAAAGAGCGGCTATCCCATGGAACTGGTCGATGCCCGCTGGCTTGACAGGGTAAACCCAAAAGAAGTAATAAAGACAGGGATCAGCGTATCCAGGGGTGTCATGGAATCCCTGAAGATAATAAAGAGGTTTGATCCGGATGTTATAATCGGCACCGGAGGGTATGTATGCTTCCCTGTACTGGTAGCAGGACATATGAAAAAGAAGCTGTGCTACCTGCACGAGCAGAATGCATTTCCTGGTCTTGCCAACAGGACTCTGGAAAAGTATGTGAAAAACATTTTTCTGGGTTTTAAGGAAGCGGGGGAATACTTTAAAGACCCGTCAAAACACATAGTTGCCGGAAATCCTGTAAGAAAGAACTTTTTTACCATGACCAAGGCCCAGGCAAGAGAAACCCTGGGGATAGCTCCCGATGATTTTGTGGTGTTCACATTTGGCGGAAGCCTTGGGTCAAAAAAGATAAACGAAATAGCAACAGAACTCTTGCAGCTTTTTAACGGCCATCAGGGGACTAGACTGATCATGGGAACGGGAAGATGGTATTATCAGGAGATAATGGATATGCTTGCCCAGAGGAATATCCATCCGGGAAGCAATATTGCTGTCAGAGATTATATAGATAACATGGACCTCTGCCTCATGGCATGCGATGTGGTCATAAGCAGGGCGGGGGCTCTTTCGGTGGCAGAGACCACCGTATGCGGAAAAGCAGCGATCCTGATACCTGCTCCCAATGTTACGGCAAATCACCAGTATTACAATGCCAAATCGGTCGCAGACAGAGGCGGAGCTTTTTTAATAGAAGAAAAGGATCTTGATATCCGCCAGGTGGTGGAAGATGTGCTGAAACTGATGAACGACCGCCAGCTTTTGAACGCCATGTCACAGGCCAGCCGGGCATGCGCACCGGTCAGGGCTCTTGATATAATCTGCGGAAAGATAACAGAAGATTATATGGCTCTTGTTTAGTATTTCACTGCCTATGGCCCAGATGCAGCCATATCCCATTCACCCAATGAACTTCTCCCACATACTATGAAAATAGATTCGGGAGGTGTTTTTGTTGGAAAATTATCATATAGACGGAGGAGTCCCTCTTAGGGGAGAATACCGTGTCAGAGGCGCAAAAAATTCCGCTCTGCCCGTGCTTGCCGCAACCGTATGCAGAGGTGCGGCATACGAAATATACGACTGCCCCAGGATCGGGGATGTCTTTGCCATGGAGGAAATACTAAGATCCCTGGGGGCAAAGACCAAATGGGAAAAAGACTGCATCCTAGTGGACAGCAGAGGAATAGACAGATTCGCCGTTCCCGAACGACTTATGGCTGAAATGCGTTCGTCGGTCTTTCTGATGGGAAGCTTGCTTGCCCGCAGCGGAGAAGCCGTGATACATAGACCGGGAGGATGCAACATAGGAAAACGGCCAATAGACATCCATATGGACGGCCTTGAACAGCTTGGATTTCATGTGGAAGCAGAGGGCGAGCGGATAAGCTGCAAAGGATTCTGCTCTGGAGGAAAGATCACATTGCCTTATCCAAGCGTAGGAGCCACTGAAAATCTCATGATGGCCGCTCTGGCAGGAAACGGGGATACCATAATACAAAACTGTGCCATAGAACCGGAGATCGCTGATCTGCAGGGCTTTCTGCGGACGGCAGGATTTCAGGTATTCGGTGCAGGAACAGATACTATATTCATCAAAGGGGCAGGACGCGGCCAGAAGGCAGCCGGTTCTGATGTGATGTATTTTCTGCTGGAAGACAGGATAGAGGCGGCGACCTACATGACTGCCGTCCTTGGAACAGGAGGCAGGGCTGTTTTCAGGAACATAAGAGCCGAATTGATGAAAGAGGTCCTCAGATGCTTTGAAAGAATGGGGGCCATGGTCAGAAATTATGAAAATGTAATAGAGGTATGGTCTGCAGGCCGGCTGAAAAGCCCCGGCATGATAGTCACACAGCCATATCCGGGATTTCCCACGGACTGCCAGCCTCAGCTGATGACCTTGTGTTCTGCGGCAAAGGGCCTGACAACAGTAAGAGAAGAGATATTTGAAAGCAGGTTCACCCACAGGAAAGACCTGGTCAAAATGGGAGCAGATATTGAAACTTGCGGTAAAAATGCTATAATAAAAGGAGTAAGATCCCTGAAGGGAGCGGAGACAGAGGCGCTGGACCTGAGAGGGGGCGCCGCCCTCGTGATCGCCGGTCTGATGGCTGAAGGAAAGACGGTGGTCCGGAACGCTTTCCATGTGCAGAGAGGTTATGAAGATCTGGATGCGTCCCTCAGAGCATTAGGTGGTATTATTGAAACGAAAAGAGAAAAAGAGACATAAAAAGCCAAAGATAAATTTTTGGCTCAAATTGCTGATAGTACTGGCTGCAGCCGCCGGGATCTATCTTTTTGCCTCATCTTCCATGTTCGATGTGACGGCTTATGAGGTAGAAGGGAATTCCTACTATACAGACGAGGAGATCCTGGTAATGGGCAACTGCAAGACCGGCGGCAATATTTTCTGGGGGACCGACTGCGGAGACATCAAAGAGCGCCTGGAACAGAACGCCTACATGGAAAAGGTAAAGGTCAGACGGATACTGCCGGATACCATCAGGATAGAGGTGACCGAAAGAGTCCAGACGGCCGCATTAGTATACGGTGAACACTATGTGGTCATAGACGGAGAAGGTATAGTCCTGAGAAATGTGGAAGTAGAGCCTCAGCTCACTCTGATAAAGGGGATGACCATAACCAAGATAGAGGAAGGCCAGGCTGTGGAGGTTGAGGAAAAGGTCAGATTCAGGCAGATAATGGATATGCTGGGCACCATGAACGAAAACGATATGTATTTTGTAAGGGTGGAGATCTCCGAAGCCGGAGTAAAGGCATATGTCCTTGAAAACCTCATGTGCCAGGGAACGCCGCAGGACATAACCTCCTCAATGGAGGCCGGATACCTGCAGGAAGCAGTGAGGGAACTTTTCAGCAGGGGAATAGAAAGAGGCACCTTAAAAGTCAGCGGTGATGAATACATTTCTTTCAGCCCTGAGATAGATTAAAAAATATGCCAAGAATGGCGAAAAAATAATGCAATGAGTATTCAAATATGATACAATAAAAAAGATAATGGGGAAATACCAAGGAGGAAGATCAGGATGCTACAGATCGAGACTGATATGGAAAAAGCGGCAGTGATAAAAGTCATCGGTGTCGGCGGCGGCGGATGCAACGCTGTTAACCGAATGGTCGAGGCAGGCCTTCAGGGCGTGGAATTTATTGCCGTTAATACAGATAGACAAGCTTTGAGCAGATGCGTTGCTGAAACAAAGATACAGATAGGTGAGAAACTTACGAGAGGACTTGGAGCGGGAGCCAATCCCGAAATAGGCCAGAGAGCCGCCGAGGAGACTCTCGATGAAATATCGGCCATAATCGACGGGGCCGACATGATATTCGTTACAGCCGGAATGGGCGGCGGCACAGGAACAGGAGCTGCGCCTATAATAGCCAAGACTGCCAGGGACATGGGCATCCTGACCGTAGGCGTAGTGACAAAGCCGTTTTCATTTGAGGGCGCCAAGAGGAGAAAACAGGCTGAACTGGGTATCAGCTTCTTAAAGAGATATGTAGATTCGCTTGTAGTGGTTCCCAACGACAAATTGCTGCAGAACTGTGAAAAGAATACTTCCATGATAGAAGCTTTCCGCATGGCAGACGATGTGCTCAGACAGGGAGTGCAGGGAATATCCGATCTGATATCCGATTTTGCCCTGATAAATGTGGACTTTGCCGATGTAAAGTCGGTAATGACCGACAGAGGCATCGCTCACATGGGTACCGGTCACGGCAAGGGCGAAAAGAGGGCACAGGAAGCCGTTACGGCAGCCATCGAGAGCCCGCTGCTTGAGACCACCATCGAAGGAGCAAAAGCGATCCTGCTGTATGTATCCGGCGGATATGATCTGGGCATGCTGGAGGTCAGCGAGATCGCCGGTATGGTAGAAGAAAAGGCTGACAGAGACTGCATACTCATCTTTGGCGCAGCAGTCAACGAGGAAATGCAGGACGAGATCGCAATTACAGTCATAGCTACAGGATTTGACGAAGGGCTGGAAAACGACGAAAAAGCCGGCGGCGAAAAAAAAGAAGAAAAACCTTCAGTAGGTTTAGATGGTTCGGCACAGAAAGATCAGGCTGACGAAGGACCGCAGGAAGAAGTGGTGTTCGGTCAGGTAGAAGGTCTTACGGGCACAGAGAGGACACTTCAGGATATATTGAACAGCGAAGAAGAGGGAACCACCAAGTTTGAGATCCCGGACTTTCTAAAATAAGATAGGCAGAGCCGGTGAAAAGCCGGCTCTTGTGGTAGATTCACGATGTGGCAGGAGCATGATCCGCAGGGAAATGACAACGATAACATCCAGAGACAATCAGATATATAAATTTGTCCAAAAGCTTGAAACAAAAAAATACAGGGATAAGACCGGCCTTTATCTCATCGAGGGAGAAAATCTCGTAGCCGAGGCTGCCGGCCATAGAGCGGATATGGAAACCATCCTGATCCGTGACGGATACAGCGGCCCTCTGCCGGGCGGGACCGCCCGGAATATCCTGACGGTGGACAGAGGCCTTTTTGACAAGCTGGCAGACACCAGGACCAGTCAGGGGATCATGGCCATAGTCAGAAAACCTGTTTTTTCCTCGGAAGAATTTATCCGCAAGGGAGCACCGGGGAATTTTGTCGTTTTAGACAGGCTTCAGGATCCGGGAAACATAGGGACCATCATCAGGACTGCCGATGCGGCGGGATATTCTCTGGTGATGGCCATGAAGGGAACGGCCGATGTGTTCTCGCCAAAGGTGGTGAGAGCCGCCGCCGGGTCTTTGTTCCGGGTGCCTGTGGCCTTTGTGGACTCGGAAGAGGAGCTTCTGCGATTTATCAGGGCTGCCAGCAAGAAGCTCACAGCGACTTGTCTTGACGGCGGCCTTACATACTATGAGGCAGATCTTTCCCGCGACATTGCCCTTGTCATTGGCAACGAAGGGGGAGGTGTCAGCAGGAGCCCCATGGAAAATGCTCAGCAGAAAGTCAGCATACCGATGAAAGGGACCATAGAATCCCTCAACGCTTCAGTCGCGGCGGCCCTCATCATGTACGAGGCCGTCAGAGCAGAGAGCGCTTGATCTGAAAACAATTTTATTTTGATATAAATCGAGAGGTTACAAATGCAAGAAAAATTGAAAAATATCCTGGAAGAATCAAAGAAACAGCTTGAAAACGCTTCGACCCTCCAGGAGGCCGAAGAAACGAGAGTAAAAATACTGGGCAAAAAAGGAGCCCTCACCGAAATACTCAGGTCCATGGGAAGCCTTTCCCCGGAGGAAAGAAAGCAGCTGGGACAGGCAGCCAACCAGGTAAGAGCTGAGATCGAGAAAATGCTGGCCGATACTGTCAGCAGGCTCAAAGAAAAGGCCAGAGAAGCCAAGTTTGCCGCCGAGACCATAGATGTGACAGAGCCGGGCAAGTCTCACAAACTGGGCGCCAAGCACCCTATCACCGTTACCATAGAGGAAATATCCAAAGTGTTCAAGTCCATGGGATTCTCCCTGGCAGAGGGACCGGAAGTAGAGACTGTTTTCTACAACTTTGACGCCCTCAATGCCGGACCTTACCATCCGTCAAGGGACCTGACAGACACTTTTTATATCAACGACGAAGTCCTGCTCAGGACCCAGACCTCACCTGTACAGGTAAGGACATTGCTGGCCCAGAAGCCTCCAATCAGGGTGTTCGCTCCGGGAAGATGCTTCCGCTGCGATACTCCCGATGCCACCCATTCGCCGATGTTCCATCAGGTGGAAGGACTGGTAGTAGACGAGGGCATAACCATGGCTGACCTCAAAGGCGTGCTGGACAGCTTTGCAAAGCAGATGTTCGGCTCAGAAACCAGGACCAAATTCAGGCCTCATCATTTCCCGTTCACCGAACCGTCAGCTGAAATGGATGTATCCTGCTTCAAATGCGGAGGAAAAGGCTGCCGCGTATGCAAAGGCAGCGGCTGGATCGAGATCCTCGGCTGCGGCATGGTACACCCCAATGTGCTCAAGGTCGGCGGAGTGGATACGGAAAAATATACCGGATTCGCTTTCGGCGTAGGCGTTGAAAGGATCGCCATGCTCAAATACGGAATAGACGACATAAGGCTCATGTACGAAAACGATGTTCGCTTCATCGAGCAATTCAAATAGGAGGCTGCTGAATTATGATAGTTTCACTGGAATGGTTAAAAGATTATACAGATGTAAATGTCACTCCCGAAGAATTCTGCGACAGGATGATAATGTCCGGCTCCAATCTGGAGACCATGGAACATGTGGGCTGCGACATGGAAAATGTAGTAGTAGGCAAGATAGTTAAGATAGAAAAGCACCCGGACGCCGACAAGCTGGTCATATGCCGGGTGGATATAGGAAAGGAAGAACCGGTACAGATAGTGACCGGAGCTCCCAATGTGTTCGAGGGAGCCTATGTGCCTGTGGCCCTTGACGGCAGCAGGATACCGGGACCTCTCCACGGACAGCCTAAGCAGGAAGGCGGAGTGACCATCAAAGCCGGAAAGCTCAGAGGGGTAGAATCAGAGGGCATGCTCTGCTCTTTCGGAGAACTGGGCTTCATCGACAAAGTTGTTCCTGTGGACATGAGAGACGGCATATGGATCCTGGGCGAGGAATATCCGCTCGGAATGGATTTTGCCAAGGCCCTGGAACTGGACGACTATGTCATAGACTTTGAGATAACCCCAAACAGGCCTGACTGCCTTTCCATGGTAGGCATGGCGCGCGAAGTGGGAGCTATGTACCAGAAGCCCTATACAAGCCCCTTGGCCGAGATGGCTGGCAAGCTCGAGCTTAGCAAGGAAGCGG